>NZ_JBKEZQ010000048.1:0-13330 GCF_053345175.1 Methylobacterium sp. M6A4_1b | reverse complement strand
AGTTCATCCTGAACGCCTGGACGAAAGAGCCCGATCGCTTCAGGCTCGATCCGTCACACCTCATCCCGGGACCGTACACCTAACCTCGTTCTCGCAGACTGCTCTCCGGTACGGCTGGAAGGGTGGTGTAGGGGGATGAAGGGCGTGGACACGATTGCGCGCATCCGGCGCGAGTTCTTCACCTGCGGTCGCGCGATCAAGGACATCGTCCGCGACCTGCACGTCTCCCGCAACACGGTCCGGAAGGTCATCCGGTCGGGGGCCACCGCCTTCGCCTACGAGCGTGAGGTGCAGCCGCTGCCCAAGCTCGGGCCGTGGCGCGACGATCTCGATCGGATACCGACCACCAATGCCGGCAGGTCTGCCCGCGAGCGGCTGACGCTGATCCGGATCTACGAGGCGCTCCGCGGGCTCGGCTACGAGGGCGGCTACGACGCGGTGCGCCGCTACGCCAAGGGGTGGAGGCGCACGCGCACCGCCGTGACGGCCCCCGCCTTCGTGCCGCTCGTCTTCGCCCCGGGCGAGGCCTACCAGTTCGACTGGAGCTACGAGATCGTGCTGATCGGCGGCACGACCACGACGGTCAAGGTCGCCCACGTCCGGCTCTGCCACTCGCGCATGTTGTTCGTGCGGGCCTACCCGCGCGAGAGCCAGGAGATGGTGTTCGACGCCCACGACCGGGCGTTCGCCTTCTTCCGCGGCATCTGCCAGCGCGGGATCTACGACAACATGAAGACCGCGGTGGAGACGATCTTCGTCGGGTGCGAGCGCGCCTACAATCGCCGCTTCCTGCAAATGTGCTCGCACTACCTCGTCGAGCCGGTGGCCTGCACCCCGGCCTCGGGCTGGGAGAAGGGGCAGGTCGAGAACCAGGTCGGACTGGTGCGCGAGCGGCTGTTCACCCCGCTCGTCCGGGTGAAGAGCTACGAGGAGCTGAACGCCCTGCTGCTTGATGGGGTGATCGCCTACGCCAAGGCCCACCCGCATCCCGAGCAGTCGGCTATGACCGTGTGGCAGGCCTTCGAGGCCGAGCGGGCAGCCCTCGTTCCCTATGCCAGCCGCTTCGACGGCTTCCACGCCATCAGCGCTTCGGTGTCCACGACCTGCCTCGTGCACTTCGACAACAACCGATACTCGGTCATGGCCTCTGCCATCGGCCGCCCGGTCGAGCTTCGTGCCTACGTCGAGCGCGTCGAGATCCGGCAGGACGGTCGCGTCGTCGCCGAGCACGAGCGCGCCTTCGGCCGGGATCAGACCGTATTCGATCCTTGGCACTACGTCCCCGTGCTGGCCCGCAAACCCGGTGCGCTCTGGAACGGCGCACCGTTCAAGAACTGGGTGCTGCCTCCCGCCCTCGAGCGGGTCCGACGCAAGCTCGCCGGCAGTGCCAGAGGGGACCGGCAGATGGTGGAGATCCTCACCGCCGTGCTCGCCGACGGGTTGCCGGCCGTCGAGGTGGCCTGTGCCGAGGCGCTGCGCGAGGGCGTCCACTCGGCCGACGTCGTCCTCAACATCCTCGCCCGGCAGCGCGAGCCGACCCCGCCCGTCACCATCCTGACCCCCGAGAGCCTGCGGCTGCGCCAAGAGCCGGTCGCCGATTGTGCCCGCTACGACAGCCTGAGGAGCCCCCCATGATGGAACGCCAGAACATCCTCGCCACCATGGGCGAGCTGAAGCTCTTCGGGATGAAGGCGGCCTACGACGAGATGATCAAGGTCGCGGTCAAGCGCACCCACGAGCCGCAGCAGATCGTCGGCGACCTGCTCCAGGCCGAGATTTCCGAGAAGCAGGCGCGTTCGATCCGCTACCAGATGACGATCGCCAAGCTCCCCCTGGCCAAGGACATCGCCGAGTTTGCTTTCGATGGCACTCCGATCAACGAGATCCTGGTGCGCGACCTCGCTGGCGGCGAGTTCCTGGCCCATCAGCGCAACGTCGCGCTGGTTGGCGGCACCGGCACGGGCAAGACCCATCTCGCCATCGCGATCGCCTGGGCCTGCATCCGAGACGGGGCACGAGCCCGGTTCTACAACGTGGTCGACCTCGTCAATCGGCTCGAAGCCAAGGCGGGCGCCGGCCGGGAGGGCCGCGTCGCCGACCATCTCGCTCGGCTCGACCTCGTGGTGCTCGACGAACTCGGCTACCTGCCGTATGTGATACCCGCTCCGCCAAAACAGGTACAAGCCAACATCCTGATTCTTATGGAAACTCGTGCAAAGACTAACACATAGAGCGGCAATGCTCCCAGGGATCAATCACTTTGTGACGCAGTTTTTAGGTATATTATTAACCACCAAGTTTATGTCGTATGATATACTAATAAACAATCTGCAATAACAATTGGTCGGAGATAAATTAAATGATTATCAAATTATAAACCTATATGAATATTTTGTTTTGCAGTGACTTCGCATGGACGAACGGATGATCGGATGAATTACATAATGATATCAGAAAAAATCAGAACGCTTTTTTCGGCGCGCAACCCAAAGCATGGTTTTCCAGCTCGCGTAGCAGGGATAGAAGCGATTGTATTAAAAAATACAGTGATATCGAATGAAATGCTAAAGCTTGGATCAGACTCGCAAATCGAGTTCAAGCTCAAAAAATTCCTACTCGCCAATTCAATTCTTGTTCATTTTCGGATCGAGGCAATTTCCTTAAATACTGATTCTGCACCAAAAATCTATCTTGATTATGGCTTAGACTATAGTGAGGCCATGGCACTTTCCATGATTCCCGCAGGTACAGACGGTTGGGAATGCTACATCCCTACCCCCAATCTGCTGAAGAAAATTCGCCTCGACATTTCTGAGTTTCCCGCAACTGTTAATTTAAAATCAATTGTCGCACAACGCGCTTCTATCAATAATATTGTTACCAGTTTCTTGTCCATCGAAGAAAATCATAGAGCACATATTACCCGCAGGAAGATTGAATACGGGATAGACCTTCTTAATCGATGCGTAGGACGTATTGTAGATGGGAATGAACAAGCTAATCATGGTTTTATCGCCGAAGCAATCGCATCGGCCTTAAATCATATTCCGACCAAGAAATACGACATTGATGATAATTACCTAGCTTGGATAGCACGCTATGAAACCCTTACAGAAACAGACCGCGAATGGATGGCCCAAAAGATAAAAGGGTTCGCGCGGAAAATTACCTTCTCAATTTTGATGCCCGTGTATTCGCCACCTTTAGGTCTCCTTTCTGAAGCGATTGAGTCGCTCCTTAGCCAGACCTATACTCACTGGGAACTCTGCATTGCGGACGATGCCTCCGATGACGAGGCTGTTCGTAGCCTTATCCAGGACTATGCGCAGCGAGATGAACGTATAAAGTTTATCTTCCGTGAAGAAAATGGCCACATCTCACGGGCCACAAATTCAGCCGCGGCCATCGCTTCTGGCGAATTCATTGCATTGATGGACAATGATGATCTACTGCCCCCTCATGCCTTATTTACCGCAGCCTTCTACATCCAAGCCAACCCGGGCTGTCGCATGCTTTTCTCGGATGAAGACAAGATTAGTCTATCCGGCTTCCGTTGCGATCCTTACCGGAAGGGTACGTTTGATAGGTTTCTGATGTATGGCCACAATATGTTCAGCCATCTTGGAATCTATGAACGTGAGTTATTCGATTACGTTGGTGGACTACGGGTGGGCTACGAGGGCAGCCAAGATTACGACCTTACGTTACGGTGTATGGAGTACTGCGCAGACGAGCAAATTGTGCACATTCCACATGTGCTGTACCATTGGCGTCAAATTCCGGGCTCGACCTCGCTTGCGCCAAGCGAAAAAAGTTATGCCTTTGACGCATCAAAGCGCGCGATAAACGATCACTTCGCGCGTAAGGGGTATGCACTTCAATCTGTAAACGCCGAGGTCCCTGGTGTAGCTGCCGTCCGGACCTTAATGCAGCCGAGCCCTGCCTCTATCAGTGTCGTGATCCCGACGAAAGATGGAATCGATTTTCTCAGGGCGTGCGTCGATTCCTTGATGGCCTATCCAGACCTAATGACCGATATCGTCATTGTTGATAATGGCTCGAAAAATATTGAGACACTTGAATACCTTGATAGCCTCGCGCAGGATTCTAGCCGTGTTACCATCGTGAAGGATGGAGGCAGTTTTAATTTTTCGCGTATCGTAAACTACGGCGTCGCTAACGCGCGCGGTGAAATTATATGTCTTCTAAACAATGACACGGAGCTTCTCTCTGGGAAGCTTTATGAGCGCGCCCGAGCTTGGCTTGCGATGCCTGATGTCGGCGTAGTTGGCGCACGTCTTCTATACCCCGACTACACTCTCCAGCATTTCGGAGTCTATGTCGGGGTTGGCGACCATCAGGTTGCCGACCATGTTTATGTGGGGCTTCCGGAACACGTTCATGACCAGTTCAGTAAAAGCCGGCTGCTGCAACAGTTCTCAGCGGTAACGGCGGCGTGCCTATTTGTGCGCAAGGCTGATTATCTGGCTGTAGGAGGTTTCGACGAAAATCTAGCGGTCGCCTACAATGATGTCGACTTTTGCCTTCGCATCCGAGAGCGTGGCTTAAAGATAATTTGCGATCCCGAGATCAAGCTTATCCACAAAGAGTCGCAGAGTCGGGGTCATGACAATAGTCCGACGAAGGCCGCCCGCCTTATTAGTGAAGCCGCAATTGTGCGCGAGCGAAGGGGAGGACACTTGGACGACCCGTTTTATAATCCAAATTTCTCGCGCGCCAATCCACGTTTCCAGCTTTCCAGTAAAACTACAATTCCAATCCCTTGGAAACGAAATTTTGGCTACGACGTAATTTGAATTTAGCGGTATGAATCGAAATTATTTTTGTGTACTATAAGGGTTTTACCTTATCGTGTGTGATGTCGGCAGAAGGGTGGCCGTTGGCCCATAGTACTTAACCGTCTCCTCTCCACCTGACCGAGGACAAGCGCACGCGCCTGCCAGGGCTCGTCCGGCGCCGCAATGTCGGCCAAGCCTTGGCTCAGCGCGCGAATTGTGCTGGATAGGAAACTCATACAACCATTTAGAGCGCCTAACAGAACCGTTTGATCTGGTCGAGTGTGATGAGGCTGGCCGCGAGGCTTGTGAAGGCCTCGTAGATGTCGGTGCGTCGTTCGTAGCGGATGGGCAGGCTGCGGAAGCGGTTGAACCAGGCGTAGGTGCGCTCCACGATCCAACGGTGCCGACCGAGTGTCTCGCTGCTCTCGACACCGCGTCGGGCGATGCGCGGCACGATCCCCCGCACCCGGCACTCCTGGCGGCGGGGTCTGGCATCGTAGGCTTTGTCAGCATGCAGCTTGTCCGGGCAGCGTCACGGTCGCCCGCGCCGACGACTCCGCAGAGGTGGGATGGTATCGAGGGTGGCCGCCATCATGACACTGTCGTGCTGGTTGGCCCCGCGCAGACAGAAGCCGAGCGGGGTGCCGCGCGCGTCGGTGACGAGGTGACGTTTCGTGCTCGGCTTGCCCCGGTCCGTCGGGTTCGGGCCGGTGGCAGGCCCCCCTTTTATGGATAGCCCGCCCCTCACTGGGCTTCACTGCTAGGTTTGCTGTGTGGCTCACACGAGGGATGGAGCGGACCGATGGCCATTGCGATATTTGAGATCGATCTGGGCAAGAACAGCTGCAGCCTTGTCGGACAGGATGCGACCGGTCGGGTCGTCTTGCGACGCCGGATGCGACGCGAGACGGTGATGACCTTTGGCGCGACGCTTCCGGCCTGCATCATCGCCATGGAGGCGTGCTGTGGCGCGCATCACATGGGCCGGGCGCTCGCCGCTCAAGGCCACATCATCCGGCTGATGTCGCCGGAATACGTGCGCCCCTATGTCAAGGCCCAGAAGAACGACGACCGTGACGCCGAGGCGATCGCAGAGGCTGCGACGCGTCCGGCCATGCGGTTCGTCGCGCTGAAGTCGGAAGCGCAGCTCGACATGCAAACTCTGCACCGGGTGCGCGACCAGCTCGTGGGCGAACGCACGGCCTTGATGAACCAGATCCGGGCCATCCTGCTGGAGCGTGGTCACATCGTCCCACAAGGAGCTGCCAAGCTTGCCGCCAGCCTGAACACCCTGCTCGATCCCGACACCGCCGCGGACATCACGCCACGAATGCGCAGCCTCGTGGCCGACGTGCGGGAACGTTGGCAGTCCCTCGACGAACGCATCGCAACGCTCGATGGCGAGTTCGCCGAACAGGCCCGGACCGACGAGAGTGCTCGCCGGCTCACCACCATCCCGGGCATCGGTGCACTCAACGCGACAGCGCTGGTTGCGGCGATCGGTGACGTGGCCACCTTCGCCCGCGGGCGTGATCTGGCGGCCTAGCTCGGCCTCGTGCCGCGGCAAGTTACGACTGGCGGACGACCACGCCTTCTCGGGATCACCAAACGCGGCAGCAAGTACCTGCGCAAGATGCTGATCAAGGGTGCACGGGCGGCGATGCCGACCCTTCGCAAAAGCGATACGCGGATCGGCCAATGGCTCCGGGGCCTGCTGGCGCGGGCACATGCTAGAGCGTTTTCGGTTTGCGCTGATTCGATGGGATGGGGTTCACGCAGAGGCTGGGGGCTGATTCACTGAACGCTCTGGAAGAGGAGGTACAGATGGGACGGCCCTACAGCCAAGATCTGCGCGAGCGGGTGGTGGCAGCCGCGGCAACGACCCCGCGCCGGCAGGCGGCCGCGCGGTTTGGGGTCGGCGTCGCGACCTCGATCCGCTGGATGGCCGCGCTCATGACGACCGGGACGGTGGCGGCCCGCCCGCAAGGACGCGTGCGCCGCTCGAAGCTCGACCCGCACGAGGGCTTCTTACGCGGCCTGATCGACAAGAAAGTCGACATCACCCTGGAGGAGATGCGTACCCGGCTTCGGGACGAGCACGATCTGATTGTCGGGCTCGGCACCCTGTGGAGCTTCCTTGACGCGCGAGACCTCACCTACAAAAACGTATGGCCCGCCCCATCTGCAAGCGGCATGTGCGAGTTGATCTGACCGGTCTGCGCCAACGTATCCGGTCTCGGGGGCGTGCCCCGGCCAAGATGGAGTTCCGCACACCCTGGTCCTCATAAAAGACACGGCGTCGAGCGCCATATTTTGTGCCAGGATCACAGGGTGCCGGTTCAACGGTCAGGCCATCTCGCTTCCACCGCCCGCAGACATCGTCGATCGCCGGGCCGGGCCGGGCCGGGCCGCCGTGGCGATCGATCTCGTTTAGGCCGTCACAGGCTGGCTGACCCTGGCCGCGTAGCCCTCGCCGGGGCGGAGTACCGCCCAGGCGATCCTGGCCAACTTGCCGGCGAGCGCCACGACGACCTTGTTCTTATGAGCACGGCCGACGAGGCCACGCAGCCACTCGCCAATCAGGGTCTGGCCTGCCGAGAGCGACGGCAGAGCCGCCCGCGCCCCGTGGATCAGGAGCGTGCGCAGGTAAGTGTTGCCCTGCTTCGTGATGCCGAGGAGCCTTGGTTTGCCGCCGGTCGTCGCTTGCCGCCGTACCAAGCCCAGCCAAGCCGCGAGATCACGACCGGATCGGAATGTCTCGCCCGTGCCGATTGCGGCAACCAATGCGGTCGCGTTCAGCGCCCCGAACCCTGGAATGCTGACGAGGCGGCGTGCGGCCTGGTCCTCGCGGGCCCTGGCTACGAACTCGGTCGTCAGCGCAGCAATACGGCGATCCAGCTCGCCCCATTCCAGGCGCATGTCTTCGATGAGGAGACGAGTGCGCGGACTTAAGGTCGAGGGTGGCTCGATTGCGGGATCGAGCATCTCCGTTAGGAACCTCTCAAGCTGCGGACGGCCCTTTGCGACGACAATACCTCGTTCCAGGAGCACGGCGCGCAGTTCGTTGATCAATGCCGTCCGCTGTCCAACAAGGCGCGTCTGGGAACGATGAAGGATCTGCGCGTCCAGCTGCGCCTCGCTCTTCAACTCGACGAAGCGCATTGTCGGCCGGGTCGCGGCCTCTGCGATCGCTTCCGCATCCCGCTCGTCGTTCTTCTGCGCTTTGACGTAGGGCCGGATGTACTCCGGCGACATGAGTCGGACCTCATGGCCCTGCTCCCGCAGGATGTGGCCAAGGTGGTGAGCGCCGCAGCACGCCTCCATCGCCATCGTGCAAGCCGGCAGTTTGGCGCCCAGCCGGACAACGCCGTCTCGCGTGAGTCTCCGCCGAAGGACGACACGGCCCGTCTCGTCGAAACCCGCGACGCTGCAGCTGTTCTTACCGAGATCGATACCCAACACGGTGATCGCCATCGTTCTCTCCTCTCCCAGACCACGTCAGCTTAGCGCCGACGCCGAAGGAGGGGCGGGCCATCGCATAATAGACAGCCCACGCCACGGAGCAGGGCCGCCCGGACGTGAAGGCGGCCCGCGAGGCTTGGTTCGAGGACCAGCCCGATCTCGATCCGGCCCGCCTCGTGTTCCTCGACGAGACTTGGACCTCGACCAACATGGCCAGCACCCGCAGGCGTTCATTTCATCAGTAAACTTTGGGGCGGAGTGTATTTTCCATAGCTGCTTCTGGACTTGAAATGCTATTTATGCACGGTCAAGCCAACGTGTGATCCATCGAGCTGGAGCAGGAAACGGTCGCACTTGAGGAGGCTCTACGAGGTGAGGCAATGCACCCTGGTGACATTTGGATCGACAAGACCAGAACCAATCAGTCTCTCCGCCAATCATGCCTAGCCCAACCGGTGCGCCCAGCGCTTCATCACGTTTGAAGCGACCAGCGGCCCATACCTGTTGCCAGCGCTCTCGAATGTTGAGGTCCGCGTCCGCCCAACCCAGCCTATGAATCCCACACGCGGCAAAGATCCGCTTCGCCTCACACTGTGCTGGGACCCAGACCCAGGCGGAGAAGACGTATACAGATGCCGGATCAAAGGCAGCTGGGTCGACAGCTTTCATAAAGGACGTGTGCCCGAGTTGTACCGCCTGCCCCATGTGACGCCGCAAACGCGGATTGAATGTCACAGGGTTTGGCCCGCGGCAGGTCGTCTGTAGGGCCTCCACTGGTAGATCATATCTAGCAGCATAGGCGGCGTCACAAAGACTCACCCATGGCCTCAGGTCGACCGCCCAAGCCTCCTGAATGGCAAAACGCCGGATAGAGCCTTCAAAAATGTTATCGCCGGTCCTCTGGACGGAGTGTGGCTTCCAAGCCGCGCCCGCGGCTTTCACGCGCAACAGCGGGGTGGCACCTCTGGACTGAAGCGCAACGGCAAGACGTTCAAAGTCCGCGTCGGTTTCACCCTGGCTTTCTGTACGGACCAGCATGTTAGCTCCAGATGCCAGCTCCTCAAGAAAAACTGACTTTAGGTGCTTTGTCCGACTATATTCGTTTTCTAGAAGCTTCTCGGGCTCAATGGAACCGACGAGCTGCATTGTATTCCACCAAATGTTATAGCGATTGCTGCGGCAGTAAAAAGCCCCCGTCTCTGTCTCCTCGACGCACAGATCGCCCATCACACCGAAGTCCTCGAATTCGGATAGGAGGCCACGCACGAGAGCAGCAACCGGCGTGTAAGCAAAGCGTAACAGACCTGATGGTTCGACACCGCAATACCTCTGGACGAAACCGAACTCACAGTATCCGCCAAGACTCCGAAACGTCCTCATGCGCGCGGGAAGGTCTGCTATCATCGGACTCGAGATAGGGGAGAGTGAGATCGCCATCGCCCTATCTATCCGAATTACCGTTCGGATGCATACTCATATTAGGCGCGTTGTCTGCTAACCCTATCACGACGCGGCATCGGCTAACTTGGGATGCCGGGCCTGAGAACATCGAAAATCCCGCGTGGCGGATGCCGGCGGGGCTGAGGAGGAGCGATGACCAAGAGCAAGAGCGAAGGCAAGGCCGTTCCGGAGTCGATATCTCAACCTGCTGAGCCTGAACTCGACGGTTCGCCCGCGGGTCTTCGTGCTCTCGCCGAGCGCATCGAGGATAAGGCAAGCACCGGGTTCTGTGTGCCGGGCTTAGCCGTCGGGATCTACGCGGAGGCCATGCGGGCTTTTGCGGGGGAGCAGGAATGAAGAAGCCCGACGCGCCGTGATAGCGGCCGGACCTCGCTTAAGCTTCTCGCAATTGTTGCTGCCTGGTCAGGCGTTCAGCATTGCAGCTGTCGCAACGTGAACAGTGAACCCTGGCCCTTCATCGACCCAGTTGGCGCCAGCCGAGCCCTGATTGATGCCATAGCTTTCCGCGGCGCTCGCTGAGTAGTGGTGGTTGCCGGTGACCGTGTTGTAGAAGCGCTCAAGCGTGAGGCCCTCCGTCCCAGCCAAGGATGCATCTTTGTAGGCCTCAAAGGCTACACCCTCATAGTTGTAAGTATGCTGATTGGCGATGATGCTATCGCGTTCACCCACGCTGGTGGTCAGGAAGTGCGTACCATGCACTGTGTCGTAGAACCGGAACACGTCGATGGTGTCGGCGCTCTTGATAGGTGCAGCCCATTGCGCCCCCTCATACTGGAAGTTAGGCATGCTGGCCAAGATGCTATTTTTTTCAATAACATTAGTCGTGTAAAAATGATCATAAGTGTTCGTATCATAAAATCTGTAAACTGTATCGGTCAATAGCTTTATCGTGTTTTCGATAGTTTGGTCCGCAAATACGATACGTTCTATCGACCATAGCGAATCGATCCCGTCGGTCCCCAAGCGATCGCTTACGGTTGTCTTTGAACCAGAATGAGTGATGTCGTAGCTACTCAGAGGCTTGTCGTAAATTGCCGTGTCGTAACCAGCTCCGCCGAGCAACACGTCTGATCCGGTGCCACCCTTAAAACTGTCATCGCCTTCGCCTCCCCAAGCGAAGTCGTCGCCATCATTCAGCAGAAATACGTCGTTCCCAGCCGATCCCAGCACGGCGTCTTTGTGACCTGCTGGTAATACAACCGCAGCCTTTTGATCTCTTAAATCTACGTTAAAGCGATAGATAACGTCGCTGTGTTCTTGGATAAGGTTGACTGAGTTGAAAAACTTGCCAACGAAATTTGCGGCGGGTCCGTCTCCGCGATCCACTGTTTCAACCATCTTTCGGCCGAATTGGCGGAACAAGCTCTCTGACTGCGCGTCCCAAGCGCTGCCATCAAAATCGCTGCTCCCAACACCACGAATGCCGTCATCAAGATGCTTAAGAATTCCGCCAAGTTGTTCCTTCAGAGTGGTTCTTATATCAAGAACTTTTTCGATTGATTCTTTGTACGGGATAAGATAATCCAATCCCCTTGCTTTGGCAAAATTATCTAGGGCATCTGTAACTTGTTCAGAAAACTCGTCCGTAGCCCCCGCTCTAACCGCTTCAATAGCTACAGCCCCATATCTATCCTTTAGTGCTACAGCATTTGCTCCGGTAGCTTTTGCGAGGTCGATAGCAATCTGCTTGAGTTCAGCACCCTTCGCCCCAAGATCTAGGACTTGCGCAGCGGCTCCTGCAACGGCAGTTGAGATCCACGTTCCGGTTTTTTCATCAAAGTGGAGCGGACGAGTTTCCGACTTGAATTCATCTGCATTGGCGACAGTCGGACGAAGAAAACCCAGTCCCTCTGGAATATTTGATATGTTGATGTCAACTGTTTGAGATAATTCGCTGCCCTTAGAGAAGGCATCAACCTTGTTAATCCACTCGCCCCAGCTTGATGTACGCTGACCCGTGGGATTGCCAACGGTGATGAGGTAGCGACCAGCAGTAGTCGTAAAATTGACATTCGGGTCAGCGCTAATAAGAACCCCAACTGGCTGGCCGCTAATCTTAATAAAGTATTCATCTGTATAAATAGTTGTAGTTGATCCAAATTTCTCTGTTTTTGAGTTTTCAAAGTTTATTTGGCTCGAGTAAAATGTGACTGCCAGCCCGTTTTGGAGTGAACGCCCCGCCGCTGCCAAGTCATCACTCTTTGACTCGAACGTCCCGTAACTGCTGTATTGCGTAATCCCGTTAGTTATAATTTTTCGATAAATCTGCGGGAATGCGAATGTTTCACTCGTTAATAGAGGAGTATTTGACGGCAGTCCTGCTGCTTCTGAACCCTTTGGGTAAACCACCTCAACCAAATCCGGAAGAACCGATATTTGCTGCTGACCAGGACTGACTGGCAGCTTGAATACATCTACATCATTAAAATCATTCATCATTCCTGTTTGGGCAAATGATAATGTCTTAGCGGATGCAAAATCAGCCCCGGCCTCATCAATCCCTGGCATTTCAAGCTCCACTTAATCTGTTGATTCAAACTTCATTAAATATAAAAAATTAACTTGTCCAGTGCGAAGAGTAGCTTCCACAACTGAGTCTTACTCCGCCTTCTCAGTGATCGCGGCCCTGGGCGCGAAAAACTTCAAAACGAGGAATGCCCGCGAGCGGTCATCCCGCGGAGCTGTTCAAGTTTCGTGCTCGGTCCGGAGACGTTGAGTGTTACACGTTCATCATGCCGGCTGCGTTCAAGGCTCGTGAGCGCATTAGAAGCCCGCCGCTACCGGGGCGGCAGGCTTCTTCCCTATCGATGATTCAGGTGAACAGGAAGTCCGAGGTGCCGACGTAGTTCAGACCGTCCTTCACAACGACGCTGCTGTCCCAAGCGCTGGAGTACAGAACCACATCGGAACCGTTAACTACGGAAACCTGTAGAGTCGCGGCAAAGCCTGCGCCAAAGCCCTGAAATACAATGGTATCGTCGCCATTCTGGTCGAAGTCGAGCACAATATCCGTGCTGCCTGCCTGCTCCGGCCGAAACAGGAACATGTCGTTACCTGCCCCGCCCGTGAGTGTGTCGCCACCCTCGCCACCGATCAACACGTCGGCGCCTGCGCCGCCCTGGAGATTGTCGCTCCCAGCGGCACCGAACAGCACGTTGGCGCCGGCGTCTCCGATCAGCACATCGTTGCCGCCAGAGCCGTAGAGGTTCTCGATGTTGACGAGGAGGTCGCCGTTAGCATCTCCGCTCGAGCCGGTACGCGCGCTCAGATCGACATATACTGCTCCGGCCGAACTCAGGTAGGAGGCGGTGTCGTTGCCGGCCCCACCGTCGAGATAGTCCGCTCCTCCCATTCCCTGAAGGGAGTCGTCACCCAAGCCCCCGATCAGCTCATTCCCAAGGGCGCTTCCATACAAGATGTCGCTAAAGGTCGACCCCACCACCGACTCGATGTTGGTAAGCGTGTCACCCGTCGCGTCACCCCCGGTAGCAACTCCGGCCCCTAGGACTACGAACACGGCGTTGCCGGAATCGCCATAGTACGCGTAGTCTACGCCGTCTCCGCCATCGAGGTGATCTGCGCCCGCCCCGCCCACCAGCGTGTCGTTG
>NZ_JBKEZQ010000047.1:0-13917 GCF_053345175.1 Methylobacterium sp. M6A4_1b | reverse complement strand
GCTCCTGCGGAGACGGGGGCGGTGATGGTGGAGAAGACGGAGAGGACCTTCTGGACCTCGGTGAAGGGGGCGTTGGAGACGTAGACGAGGTCGCGGTTGCGCATGCGGAAGGCCTGGGTCAGGAACAGGCTGTTGGGATCGCGCATGTTGATGCGGTAGACCACCGGCACCAGGGGGGTGCCGAGCAGGGGGCTGCCGGGCTTGAGGCGGCGCACCACCGCGGCGGGCTCGAAGCGGAAGATGAAGGTGCCGGAGGGATCGGCCTGGAAGTCGGACAGGCCGCGCGCCTTGGCCAGCGCCTGGGCCAGCGTGATGCCCTCGGCCTGGAACGGGATCTCGGTGGAGTTGCCCAGGGCGCCCACCGCCAGGAAGGTCTGGGGATCGCGCACCAGGGTCAGGGTGTCGCCCGGGCGCAGGAAGATGTTCTCGGCCGGGTTCGACACCACCGTGGTCAGCGGCACCGTGGCGGTCTGCTGGCCGCGCGAGAGGCGCACGAAGGTCTCGTTGACGGCTGCGCGCACGCCGCCGGCGGTGGCCACCACGTCGAGCAGGCGGTCGCCCTTGCCCGAGAGCGGCACGCGGGCGCCGGCCACGACCTCGCCGGTGACGGTCACCGTCTGCGACACCGCCTTGGTGACCGAGACCAGCACCTGGGGCTGGATCGCCTTGCCGGCGAGTTCGGTCTCGATGAGGGCCTGCACGTCCTGGGGCCGGCGCCCGGCCACCTGGATGCGCCCGGCATAGGGCACGCTGATGGCCCCGTCCCGGGGCACCACCTGCTCGGGGATGAGGGCAGACTTGGAGCCGGCCGAGAAGCGGTCGGCCACCAGCGGCCCGGAGAACAGGCCGCCCGAGCCGGCTTCCCAGACCGAGATCGCCACGTAGTCGCCCACCCCGATGACGGGCTCGAGGGACGGGCGCCGGTCGCCGAAGGAGGCCAGCAGGCTGTCCAGCGCACGACCCCGCAGGGCCTCGATGGTCGCCGCCGACAGGTCGACGATCTCGTAGCGCGCGAACGTGCCCTCGCTCGTCGAAATGTCGGCCCCCTCCACAACCGCACCCGTCGTCGGTCCGGCCGCGGGAAGGAGTGAGGAACAGCCGGATACGAGGCAGGCTGTCAGGGCGGCCAGGGACGCCTTACGAAGCATTGTTACTCTCCTGGCCGGACCGCGCACCTGTGCGATCCGGCGACGACGCCCGCTTGGATTGCGGCGTACGGGCGACGCCATCGTGTCCGATGCGATGCAGAGCCAGGTCCGCGGTGTGGACGGCCGGGCGTGCAAAGTGAGCCGCCGAGCGGTGGCCGCGCTGGACGATAGCGGCAAAAGGCTGCGTTCGGATTAACGACTCGTGCACGCATCCCGAGCCTCGACCGAACGGCGCCGGTTTCGCTCCGCCTATCGATCACCAATGCGTCACGACGGTGGCAAAGCCAAGCTCGGCTCGCCGGACGGCGGATCGACCGTACCGCGCAGGAGGCGACCCAATTCGGCGGCGCCGATGTCCCGGCGGATGGGGGACGTCTCACTTTCCTGGCCGAACTTGAAGATCGCATAATCCGTCGTGGTCGCGCCGAAACCGGGGCGGCAATTCGGAAGGGCCGGCGCGTGATCGCCGAAGACGCAGAGGGTGGCGGGCACATCCTCCAGTCCGGCTATCAGGCGTTCGACGGCGCGGCCCGTATTGGCCACGTGGATCAGGTACTGCGCCAGGGGATCGTCGATGCCGGGGAGCCGGCCGAGCTTCCAGGGTCCATGGTTCTCCATGGTGATGGCGTAGAGGAACAGCGGTCCGGCCCGCTCGCGGATTTCCGTCAGCACACGCTCGGCCAAAGGCACGTCGCCCACATAGGGGCCGACCCGGGCCGCTCCCGAAAAGTCGTCCTCCATGATCAACCGGTCGAAGCCGAGGCGCGTCACCACCTCGGCGCGATTGAAGAAGTCGCGGTGGAAGGGGTGGACGAACACGGTCTCGAACCCGGCATCTCGCGCCCGCAGAGGCAGACTCGTCGGCTCGTTTCCGCCATGGGTCAGGTAGGGGTCGAAGACGCCGAAGCCGAGATCGTCGGCCTCCGAGCCGGTGAGCACCGCATGTTCGGTACGCATGGTGTAGGCGCCGTGGGCCGGAACCCGCAGGCGCCCGTGCATCGCCGCGCGCGTCCTGACGATCTCCATGAGCGGCAGGGGCGGCCCACCGAGACGCATCGGATCGATGAAGGACTCGAGTTGCACCACCACGATCACGGGCGCGTCGTCGCGCACGATCGGCGCCGTCAGGGTGGCCGCACGGGTGGTTCGGCGATTGGCGCGCCAGCGCAGGACGTAGCCGACCAAGGTGGACGGCAGGCCATACCGTGCGATGTCGGTCTCCGGGGACGGCGCCGGGAACAACCGGGCGAGCCTCGACGCGAACGCCCCCTCCGCCGAGAGGATCACGGCGCTGATCAGCATCAGCGGCAGGGCTACCAGCGCCAGGATCGCGACGCTCGGCTCGCCGGGCAGGATCGTCGGCTCGATCGCGTACCACGCGGCGACGAGCGCCAGGCCGGTCAGGAGCGGCACCGCCATGCGGGGGTCGCTGAGCGGCCGCGTGTAGTAGAGGTCCGGATGGCGCGGCACCTGCCGCAGCAGCGCGAAGTCGCTGAACACCAGCGGTTCGCCGATGATGGTCCGCTTCAGCCGGCTGATGACGGTGAGGATCAGGATCGTCAGGACGCAGGAGAATCCGGCGAGCCAGGGGCGCCAGGAGAATTGGAACCAGAACATGGTGACCAGTGCGTAACCCGCGAAGCGGATCGCGAGATCGCCGGGCTGCAGGCTGACGGGACGCGCCTCCGCGCCTTCCCATGCTTCGATGGCGAGGCCGATGAGCAGAGCGAGGGTGAGACTCAGGAGAAGGGTCATCACGGCGCTCGGCGCTTCCGGTCCGGAAACCGCTCGACGCCGCGCCGCGTGCGCAGGCGTCGGATGATCGGGTTCAGCAGGGCGTAGCGGGCGCGCATCGTCAGGACTGCGATCGGGCTCAGGGCGAGACGCGACGGACCGGCCGCGTCGCGGGCCGCCGCGAGCCGGTCGAGCAGTTGCTCGGCCGAGCACGGCTTCCGGGAGACCGGATCGAGGTAGAGCGGGTAGAGCAGGAGTGCCCCCGCGACCAACTCGTCGAGGGCAAGCCGCCGGCCGCGATCGGCCCCCGGTGCCAGATCCTCGGTCAGGCCCCAGCCAGCGTAGAACGGACGCCCGTGGACCGCGACGGAGAGGCCGCGGATCAGGGCCTCGAAGCCGGCCAGAGAGGTCATCGTCTCCACGTGGTCCGCGCGGTCGAGAAGATCGACGATGGAGAGGCCGCCGACGATCCGGTCGGCGAGGGTCAGGGCCTCCGCTTCCGGGATGGCGCCGGTCCGAAAGCCCGCCTCTACGTCGGGATGCGGCTTGTAGAGCAGGAACGCGTCGGGATTGCGGGTTCGGGCCGCCCGCAGCAGGTCCAGGTTCGAGCGCACCACCGGCGATCCGTGCATCACGGAGGCATCGTCTTCGACTTGGCCCGGGACGAGCACGATCCGGCGGTCCCGCGGCCAGTCGCCCGAGGCATCGGTGAGCCCGACATTGTACTTGGTCAGGCGGCGGGCGATCACGAGCTCGCGCAGGGCCTCGGCGCGGGTGACGAGATCCAGCGGGAAGGTCGCGGTCCGAAGGAGGAAGGCGAGCCGGCTCTCGGTGCGCGGATCGTAGTAGATCCCGCGGTCGTCGACGACGATCGAGGCGCCGGGAGCGAGACCGGCGCCGAGGCCGACCGACCGCAGGAAGCCGTCCTCGACCCGCGCGAGCGGAACGCCAGCCTCGGCGCAGAGCGGTGCCAGCCGCTCCGGCATCCGCGTGGCCCAGACCCGAACCTGGGCCTGGTGCCGGATCGCCGCCGCGACCGCATCCTCGGCCGTCATGGTGTGGATCGGCGGCCCCTTCGGCCCGACCATGAACGCGTCCAGCACCGGGCGCTTCCAGCCCGAGATGCCGACGAGCACCGTCCGCGTGTCGTTGTCGATGAAGCGTTCGCGCAGCCACGCGACGCGGTCGAGACAGTCTGCGAAGCCGATCGGCGCCCGCGTCCAGGGATCGAAGTAGCGTGTCCCGGCGCCGAAGCGCAGCGCCAGGAGGTCGCTCGTCGCCGGAGGCGCGGCGCTGTCATCGGGACGGACGACCTCGCATCCGGCGAGCCGCGCCTCGCAGGCCTCCGCCCAATCGTCGACGAACACCGTGCGGAGCCGATCGAACAATGCCCATGGATCGATCGGCTCCGGCAGAACGCGGAGCCTCGGCGACGAGCCCGGTGGCGGGATCGCGCAGCCCTCCGAACCCGCGACGACGAAGCTGCCGTCCGGCCGTGCCGCGAGCACCCGCTTCACGAAGGCCGCCAGGGCCGCGGCGGACCGGGCCAGCGCTCCCTCGACGAGGATGAGGGACGGATCGGTCAGACCCGCGAGAGATTTGACGATGGCACTGTCGCTCGCGCGGGGGAACCGGTTTCGCCCGAACGTCCTGGCGCGAAGCAACGACGCGGCGTCGATCGATCCGGCGACCGTCGGCAGTCCGTCGGACGCGATCCGAAGGCTGGACATTCCCCGCTCGGGCAGATCGTAGGGCGACAGGAGCGGGCCGGGTCCGACCACGACACGGCTTGCCGAGCGCTGCAGGACCCGGTGGAAGACGCCGTTCCGCCACACGACGGGCGCGGCTCCCGGCCGCCAACGCGACTCGAAGGAGACACCCAGCGCCGCTGCGATCTCCGACCGAAGCGCATGAACGCTCCGACCTGTGGACAACAGGGATTGCGGTGACTTCGTGGGCATGCACGCTTTCGGATCGACTTGATCGGCCGCTGACTTAGCATCTTCCCGTCGCGAAGGGGCTAGGGTGGGCAAAGCAGCAGACATTCCTGCGAGATCGAGTTTGTGGGGGAGCGTTGCGGCAAAGCCACGGAGCTCGCGAATTCCACTTCGGCCCTACGAGCGCCCAATTGCTGGGATGGGAGTCCCGTGCGACGGATTTCACCGTCCAGGGTGGCCCGCAGTTGCACGGGCGCAGGAGCAGGCGTCGGAGAGAATGCTTCAGCCCCGCGCAGACATGCATCTCCAGACGGCGATGCATCGCAACGGACAGGCGACGTTCCTCTTCCTGCAGGGACTCGCATCTCCCTTCTTTGCCGATCTCGGCCGCGCCCTCGAGGCGCGCGGACATCGTGTGCGGCGCATCAACTTCTCGTCCGGCGACTGGCTGTTCTGGCGCCTGCCTTCCGACAATTACCGGGGCCGGCTCGACAGGTGGGGCGCCTACGTGGCGGACTATATCCGCGCGCACGGCGTGACCGACATCGTTCTTTTCGGGGATTGCCGCCCCTATCACGTGGCCGCCACGGCCGCTGCCCAGCCCTTCGGCGTCCGCTTCCACGTCTTCGAGGAGGGCTACCTCCGACCGAACTGGATCACCTGCGAACTCGGCGGCGTGAACGGCAACTCGGCGCTGCCCAAGACGGCGGACGAGGTTCGCGCGGTGGCCCAGCGCCTGCCGCAGCCCGGCCGTGCGATGCCATCGAGCGGAGACATGGCCCGCCGCAGCCTCTGGGACGTCGCCTACAACATCGCCAATTTCGGCTTCCCCTACTTCTTCCCGCACTTCCGCAGCCACCGGCCGCATCACATCGCCGTGGAATACGCCGGCTGGATCAAGAAGTTTTGCCGCCGCGCCCACACCCGGCGCGAGGCGGTGCGCCTGAACGAGGCCTACACGGCCATCGGCGTCGATTACTTTCTGCTGCCGCTTCAGCTCGACAGCGACTACCAGATTCGCGTCCACTCGCCCTTCCTCGGGGTCGAGGGCTTCATGGACCGGACCATCGCATCCTTCGCGGCCCATGCCCCGGCTCCGGCGCGCCTGCTGATCAAGCTGCATCCCCTCGACAGCGGCCTTATCAACTGGCGCAAGTACGCCCGGCATTCGGCCCGGCGCCATGGGGTCAACGACCGGCTTGACATCATCGACGGCGGCGACCTCCCGAGCCTGATCGCCGGCAGCCGCGGCGTCGTTCTGATCAACAGCACGGTCGGGATGCTCTCGCTGGAACTCGGGCGCCCGACCTGCGCCGCCGGCAACGCGATCTACAATTTCCCCGGCCTGACGCACCAGGGCGGCGTGGATTCGTTCTGGACCGCCCCGATCCCGCCAGACGCCGCACTGATGGCGGATTTCCGACGCGTCGTGCTGCACCGCTCGCAGGTCAATGGCGGCTTCTTCTCTCGACCGGCCATCCAGCGGGCGATCGCCGGCGCCATCCCGCGGCTGGAGGCGACGCTGCCGCCCTCGGCCCTGGCCGCCGCACGCGCGATCCGCGCCGAGGACACCGAGCCTCAGGAACTGGCACCGGTCTATTGATCCGGTCCGGCAGGCCGGGCTAGCAGTCCCGATGCCTGTCATCCTGATCACCGGTGCGTCGAGCGGCATCGGCGCCGCCCTCGCCCGTCACTACGCCGAGCCCGGCACGACGCTGATCCTCCAGGGCCGCGACCGCCCCCGCCTCGATGCGATCGCCGAGACGTGCCGCGCCCGGGGCTCCGCGGTCGAAACCCGGCGCCTCGACATCCGCGAGCGCGAAGCCGTCGCGACTTGGCTCCAGGCCGCGGACCGCGCGCATCCCCTCGACCTCGTCGTCGTGAACGCGGCGATCAACGGGGGAGATCCGGGCGGGGACGTGGAAACCGAGGCGATGGCCTTCGAGACCGTGGAGGTGAACCTCCTCGGCGCTCTGAACGTCACCCTGCCCTGCGTGACCTTGATGCGGGCTCGCGGCCGGGGCCAGATCGCCCTGGTCTCGTCCCTGGCGGCCTTCGCGCCGCTGCCCGATGCCCCGGCCTATAGCGGCACCAAGGCGGCGCTCCTGGCCCACGGCCTCGCGCTTCGGGAAAAACTGAAGCCATACGGCGTACGCATCAACGTGGTCACGCCGGGCTACGTGAAGACCGCGATGGGCGGTGAGTACCAGGGCTGGCGTCCCCTGGAGATCAGCGCGGAGGACGCGGCGCGCCGCATCGCCCGCGGCCTGGCGAAGGACCGGGACATCGTCGCCTTCCCATGGCTCCTCGCGGCCGGTGCGCGCGGCTCGGCGCTCCTGCCCGAATTCCTGCGGCGCCTCGGCATGAGCGGCTTCAAGTTCAAGATTCGGGTCGGTCGGTGAGCCGGCCCCGTATCGCCCTGTTCGTGCTGGAGGCCCTGCCGAACGCCCGCGCGGTGCGCCGCTTCGTCGGCGATCATGCCGAGGACATCGCATTCGTCGGCCTGTCGAATGCCGAACGGCCGAGCTCCGGCGGACTCCTGGGGCAGGTCCGGCGGCACCTCGCGCGCTCGGGTCCGACGATCCTGCCTTATCTCGGGGTCAATTTCGGGCTGCCCGATCTCCTCGCGCCGCTATCGCCGCTGGCGCGCAGGCTGACCGGGGCCGGCAAGGCGGCCGGCGCCATGCCGCTGAAGGCCCTCTGTCGGGAGTTCGGCATCCCGACCCTGAAGGTCGACGACGTCAACGGACCGGAGGTGGCGCGAGCCTTCGAACGCGTGGCGCCCGACCTCATCGTCACCTTCCACTTCGACCAGATTCTCTCCGGGGCGACCCTGTCTCGGGCGCCGCTCGGGGGGTTCAACGTCCATCCCGGCCTGCTGCCCCGCCATCGCGGGCCGGTGCCGACCATCCATGCGCTGGCCGAGGCCGAGCCGGCCTTCGGGGTGACGGTCCACCGCCTCGCCGTCACGATCGATGCCGGTGCGATCCTGTCTCAGGAGGCGGTGCGTCTGCCCGCCGACACCACGGCGACCCGGGCCTCGGTGCTGCTGCACGAGCACGGGCGAGTTCTGCTGGATGCAGCCCTCACAGACCTCGCGCACGGACGGCTCGCCCCGGGGACGATCGCACCGATCCTGCCCTACTGCCCGTTCCCGGACCGCGATCTGCTGAAGGGTCTGCGCCGGCGCGGGCGCAAGCTCACGGACGGGCAAGACCTGCGAGACGCCCTGGCGCTGAGCGCCCGGGCCTGACGACGGCGCCCGCCCCGGGGGCGGACGCCCGGCGATCGACTTACCGCGAAAACTTCTTGTACTTGATTTTCTTCGGCATCAGCGAATCGGCGCCGAGGCGACGCTTCTTGTCCTCCTCGTAATCCGAGAAGTTGCCCTCGAACCACTCGACGTGGCTCTCTCCCTCGAAGGCGAGGATGTGGGTGGCGATCCGGTTCAGGAACCAGCGATCGTGGCTGATGATGACGGCGCAGCCCGCATAGTCCTCCAGGGCCTCTTCGAGGGCCCGCAGGGTCTCCATGTCGAGGTCGTTGGTGGGCTCGTCGAGGAGGAGCACGTTGGCGCCGCCCTTCAGGGTACGGGCGAGGTGGACGCGGTTGCGCTCACCGCCCGAGAGGGTCCCGACCTTCTTCTGCTGGTCAGAGCCCTTGAAGGCGAAGGCGGCGCAATAGGCGCGGGAATTGATCTCGCGCTTGTTAAAATAGATGATGTCGTTGCCGCCCGAGACCTCCTGCCAGACCGTGGCATTCGGATCGAGGGCATCGCGCGACTGGTCGACGTAGCCGAGATGCACCGTCTCGCCGACCGAGATCGTGCCGCCATCCGGCTTCTCGACCCCGGTGATCATCTTGAACAGGGTCGTCTTGCCGGCGCCGTTCGGGCCGATCACGCCGACGATGCCGCCCGGTGGCAGCTTGAACGACAGGTCCTCGATCAACAGGCGATCACCGAAGGCCTTGTTGAGGTGCTCGAACTCGATGACGTTGTTGCCCAGCCGCTCGTCGATCGGGATGACGATCTGCGCCGAGGCGTCGATCTTGTCCTGCGACTTGGCGACCAGCTCCTCGTAGCGGGTGATGCGGGCCTTCGACTTCGACTGGCGCGCCTTCGGTGAAGCGGCGATCCACTCCTGCTCGCGGTTGATCGCGCGCTGCCGGGCCATGTCCTCGCGGCCCTCCTGCTGGAGGCGCTTCTGCTTCTGAACGAGCCAGGCCGAGTAGTTGCCCTCGTAGGGATAGCCGCGGGTGCGGTCGAGCTCGAGGATCCAGCCGGTGACGTTGTCCAGGAAGTAGCGATCGTGGGTCACGATCAGGATCGCGCCGGGATACTGGCGCAGGTGGCCTTCGAGCCAGTTCACCGTCTCGGCGTCGAGGTGGTTGGTCGGCTCGTCGAGGAGGAGGAGTTCCGGCTCCCACAGCAGGAGCTTGCAGAGCGCCACGCGGCGGCGCTCGCCGCCCGACAGCGTCGCCACCGGCTGCTCGTCGCTCGGGCAGCCCAGCGCCTCCATGGCCTGGTCGACCTTGGAATCGAGCTCCCAGAGGTTTGCCGCCTCGATTTTGTCCTGGAGGGCGGTCATCTCGTCCGCCGTCTCCTCGGAATAGTTCATGGCGAGTTCGTTGTAGCGGTCGAGCAACGCCTGCTTCTCCGCGACGCCCTCCATGACGTTCTCGCGCACTGATTTGTCCGGATCGAGCTGCGGCTCCTGCGGCAGGTAGCCGACCCGTGCGCCCTGCGCGACGAAGCCTTCGCCGGTCCAATCCTTGTCGATGCCGGCCATGATCTTCAGCAGGGTCGACTTGCCCGAGCCGTTGATGCCCAGGACACCGATCTTCGCGTCCGGGTAGAAGGACAGGTTGATGTTATCGAGGACCTTCTTGCCACCCGAATAGGTCTTGGTCAGACCCTTCATGTGGTAGATGAATTCGCGCGCCATGGTGGTATCCCTGTCGTGTCGGCGGTCCGGCGCGCCCTGCGCCTCGACCGTCGGAATCCTCGTGTGCGTGGTTCCGCGGCTGCGCCTGTGCGAGCCGGCCGGCGTACCGCGCGGAATGCGCCGATGCGGCCGGACTTCGGCCGCCCGCCGTCGCCGAACCGCGTCGCGTGAGAGTGTTGCGCCGGAGTATCAGGGCGGCGACCGACCGGCAAGAACGCGAGCGCGAACACCGGCACCAACCGGCGGGGGAGGACGGACGCCGGTTGCGTCGTCAGGCGAAGGGGTTCTTCACCGTCTCGGTCGGTCGGTTGGCCTCCGCGACCCGATCGGGCAGGGGCGTATTCTCGAGGGCGGCCACGATCGTTCCGAGGACCGTAGCGAGAGCGCGTGCCCGCTCGAGCCCCAGGGCGTCCCGCATCAGATCGAGGCTGCCGTGGAGGGCGACCCGGTCGGTGCCGTTCTCGATGGTGAGGCCACCGATCGTCTGAACCGCCGCATCGTCCGCGTAGGGCACGAACCGGTCCGAGGCCTTCGGCGCAGCTGACTTCGGCATCTCGACACCCTTTCAGATTCAGAAGATGGCGCGCATCAGGTCGCGCCAGAGACGCCTGAGGGCACGGTGCAGCTCGGCCTTCGCCCAGGCCTCGAACGAATCGGGCGTGCGCCGGCGCGGGTGCTCGTCGCCGTCCGGATCGCCCCGGGAATAGGCGCGCGGCTCCGGCAGATCCATGGCCTTCGCCTTCGCGGCCGGCGTCAGCAGCGGGAACACGTCGAGCCCGGAGGCCTCGCGCAACGCTTGGAGGGAGACGGTGCGCCAGGGCAGGTCGTCCCGGTTCGCCACGAGATAGGCGCCCGCTTCCCCGGTCGCCGGGTCGTACAGAGCCTTGAAGAGCTGCGTCGGGACCAGGACGCGCCCGTTGATCGCCTGGACGGCATCGCCCGAGTAGATCGGCCCCGTGACGACGAAGAGGGTGCCCCGGCGGGTGGCGAGGCGCCGTACGCTCTCCTCGATCGCCGCCCAGAGGCCGCGGTTCAGGGCTCTGTCCTGGGGAACGATGTTGGCGAGGCTGAAGGATTGTGCCTGCGCCGCCCCCGTCGGCATGTCGCCGGCCGGCGCCATGTGCCCGCGGTCGTAGCCGCTATGGACGTAATCCTCGAGCCGCGCCCGGTCCGCCGCCGGCAGCGCCTCCTCGTCGTGGAAGGCATCGACCCGGTCGACCCGGCGCGCCGCCAAGACGCTGTCGCGGGTCAGCCGCTCGGCGGCGTAGAGCGGCGTCCGCGACAGGCCGGAATACAGCAGCGCGAAGGCCTCGTAGCACAGCGGCACCGCGCGCTCGGCGAGCTTCGGATTGCCGATCTCCGGCCGCCGCCCGCCGGCGAACGAATCGGCGCAGCTCTCGGCCGCTGCCTCGGCGGGCGCGGCGAGCAGGAGAAGGGGCAGCAGCAGGACGAGCGGGCGCGCCATGGCGGGTTCGCCGTTCAGAAGCAGACCCGGACCTTGCGCGTCCCCTGCGGCGTCGCCCGCATGCGATAGCCGCACGGCCGGCCGAGGGTGCCCTCGAAGGGGCGGACGTCGCGGTCGGCGGCGCCGGGGCTGGCCTGGACGCCGCACGTACCGGGCGCGTCGCACGGGACCATGAAGGGCTGCGCCGGGGCGTGGCGCCGCACGAGCGAGGGATCGGCCGCGGCGCCCGCCGCCAGGGCGGAGCTGCCCAGGAGGCTCAGGATCAGGGCGGGACCGGCCAGGAAACGGATGATCGGCATGACCGGCCTCGAGATGGGAGCGGCGGACGGGAAAAGCCGGTCGCACCGTTGATCGGGACGTCCGGGGCGATTAACTGCCGGAGTTCGAACGCCAGCGCCAGTATCCCTGGAGTCACGGCGAGGCTTCGGAGGTTCTGTCCGACCTCGGGTATTCGGAAGGGTATTGCAGACCTCGCGCGGCCTTTGAAAAGCGCAGGTCCTCTGTGGCGTGGCAAAGCTGCGTAATGACGTTATAAGTGCGATCGAAGGGCCCCGGTTTCGTCTTGGGGCGTACATCGTTCGAGGGTCGGTCCGCGCAGAGCGCTGTCGGCGGGCCGGATCGAACGGATGCCAGCAAACGAACGGGTGTGGATTCAGTGTCACGGCAAGAAACCTCGCAAGACAAGATCGCGCAAGAGAAGGCCGCGCGGGAGAAGGTCTCTCCGGGCCTGGCGCAGGCGTCGTCGGTGTCGTCCTCGGAGGCGACGGCGATCCTGGACGGTCTGGCGGAGCCTTCGGCGCTGCGGCGGCTGCCCGAGAGCGCGCTTCAGGCGGTGGCGGACGCGGTGCGCACCGAGATGATCGACGCGGTCTCGGTCACGGGCGGGCATCTGGGTTCGGGGCTGGGCGTGGTCGAGCTGACCGTGGCGCTCCATCACGTGTTCGACACCCCCGACGACCGCATCGTCTGGGACGTCGGCCACCAGGCCTACCCGCACAAGATCCTCACGGGCCGGCGCGACCGCATCCGCACGCTGCGCCAGCCCGGCGGCCTGTCGGGCTTCACCAAGCGCTCGGAGAGCGTCTACGATCCGTTCGGGGCGGCCCATTCCTCCACCTCGATCTCGGCGGCGCTGGGCATGGCGGTGGCGCGCGACCTCGACGAGGCGGCGGCCAAGGCCAAGGGCTCGGCCGCGCCCAAGCGCCGCAACATGGTGGCGGTGATCGGCGACGGCTCGATGTCGGCGGGCATGGCCTACGAGGCCATGAACAATGCCGGCGCCCTGCACTCGCGCCTGATCGTCATCCTCAACGACAACGACATGTCGATCGCGCCCCCCGTGGGCGCCATGTCGGCCTACTTCGCGCGGCTGGCCTCGGGGGGCACCTACCAGTCCCTGCGCGAGACCGCCAAGCAGCTGGGCAAGCTCCTGCCCAAGGGGCTCTACCAGCGCGCGGCCGCGGCCGAGGAATACGCCCGCTCCCTGGTGGTGGGCTCGGGCACGATGTTCGAGGAGATGGGCTTCCACTATGTCGGACCCGTCGACGGGCACAATCTCGACCATCTGCTGCCCGTCCTGAAGAACGTGCGCGACAGCGAGCAGGGGCCGATCCTGCTGCACGTCGTGACCCAGAAGGGCAAGGGCTACGCACCGGCCGAGGCCAGCGCCGACCGCTACCACGGGGTGGTCAAGTTCGACGTGCTCTCGGGGGTCCAGGCCAAGGCCAAGCCGAACGCGCCGGCCTACACCCGGGTGTTCGGCGAGAGCCTGATCAAGTGCGCCGATGCCGACGACAAGGTGGTGGCGATCACGGCGGCGATGCCGGGGGGCACGGGCATCGACCTGTTCGGCAAGGCGCATCCGGAGCGCACCTTCGACGTCGGCATCGCCGAGCAGCACGCGGTGACCTTCGCGGGCGGCCTGGCGACGGAGGGCTACAGGCCGTTCGTGGCGATCTACTCGACCTTCCTGCAGCGGGCCTACGACCAGGTCGTGCACGACGTGGCGCTGCAGAACCTGCCCGTGCGCTTCTGCATGGACCGGGCGGGACTCGTCGGCGCGGACGGGGCGACGCATGCGGGCGCCTTCGATCTGGCCTATCTCTGCTGCCTGCCGAACATGACGGTGATGGCGGCCTCGGACGAGGCCGAGCTGGTGCACATGGTGGCCACGTGCCACGCGCACGACAGCGGCCCGATCGCCCTGCGCTACCCGCGCGGCGAGGGCGTCGGCGTGGACCTGCCCGAGCGCGGCGACGTGCTGCCGATCGGCCGGGGCCGGATGGTGCGCGCGCCCGAGGGGGCGCGGGTGGCGCTGCTGGCGCTCGGCACGCGGCTGTCGGAGGCGCTGAAGGCGGCCGACGCGCTGGAAGCGGAGGGGATCGCGGTGAGCGTGGCGGATGCGCGCTTCGCCAAGCCGCTGGACGAGGCGCTGATCCTGGACCTGGCCGGCCGCCACGAGGTGCTGGTGACGCTGGAGGAGGGCTCGGTGGGCGGCTTCGGGGCGATGGTGCTGCACCTGCTGGCCGAACGCGGCGCGCTGGATGCCGGCCGGGTCCGGGTGCGCACGCTGACGCTGCCCGACACCTACCAGGACCACAACACCCCCGACGCCATGTACGCCGAGGCCGGCCTCGACGCCGCAGGCATCCTCAAGACCGTCAAAGCCGCACTCCCCGAGCGGAAGG
>NZ_JBKEZQ010000046.1:0-14362 GCF_053345175.1 Methylobacterium sp. M6A4_1b | reverse complement strand
CCATGGAGAATTTGGCCCATAGCGCTTCCCTCGCAACATGGTGCTCGACCGTATCACCACACCGCGGGATCAAACACCTAGGCGTTTGGTAGCAAAAATAACGCATCGTTCACCGAAGCCCTTGACGGAGACTCAAGGACTTCCGCGCTAAATCTGGCGCATGATGCTCACAGTCGCAACATTTCTGGACAGTCAGGCAGCCATCTCTGTCCTGGCGGCAGCGACGATCTGCGCCCTCAGTGCTTGGCTGACGGTGCACCTCTTGCGGAGGGCGGAGGCCGCACCCGCGGCACGGCGCACCCCGTGGCTGGTCGGCACGGCCTTCGCAGCGGGACTCGGCGTCTGGACGACGCACTTCATCGGAATGCTCGGGTACCGGACCGACATCGTCCTGAGCTATCACTACGGAACGACGGTGGCGTCGGCGCTGATCGCGGTTCTCGCGGTCGGTCTGCCCCTCGCGCTCTCCGTCCTGCCGGCGAGCCGCCCGTGCCGCGGCCTCTTCGGCGCGGTGTCCGGCCTCGGCATCGGCGCGATGCACATCACCGGCATGTCCGCCCTGGAGGGTTGCACGCAGAGCCAATCGGCCACGGCGAACATTCTGGCCTATCTGCTTGGAGCGATGGTGATGGCCGTCGCGAGCCTGCTTCCAGCCCGGCGCCCATTCGGTGCGGTCGCCTGTGCGCTCATCGTCCTCGCCGTGTGTGGAACCCACTTCACCTCCCTCGCCGGCACGATCGTGGAAGGGCAGCGTGTCGACGACCTCGCTTCGAACATCCAGGTGGCACTGGGGATCCTGACCGCGGGCGGCGCGGCGATCCTGATCACTGGCGCCTTCGTCGCATTGGCCGCGACCCAACGCTTCGAGGCGCGCGAGCAAGCGCATCTGAGCGTCCTGGCGACGGCGCTTCAGAACATGTCCAACGGCATCCTGAAGATCTCGTCAGGCGGAAGGATCGAGCTCTACAACCAGCGTCTCGTCAGCATGCTCGGCCTGACGCAGGACAGCCTGCGCCCCGGGATGCGACTCGGTGATTTCCTCAAGGCCACCGGTGAGGTCAACGGGTGGGACGCCGATCGCATCGGGCGTGTGATCGACAATCACTGGCTCTGGATGAGCAAGAGCGAGGAAACCCGCGTCGAACACCGGTTCGATGACGGCCGCATCCTGTCGATCGCCTGTCAGCCCGTCGCTGACGGCGCCGTCCTGACCTATGACGACGTGACCCGGGACCGGCGTGCGCAGGAGGAGATCTCGCAGCTCGCCTATCACGACCCGCTGACGGGCCTGTGCAACAGGCGCGCGCTCAACGAGCGGATGCTTGCCGATCACCACGAAACCGCACGATCCACACTTCTGCTGCTCGACCTCGACCGTTTCAAGTTCGTGAACGACACGTTCGGGCATTCCGCCGGGGATCAGCTTCTCGTGGCAGTCGCGACCCGGCTTCGCGCGGTGATCGGCGCCGATGGGTTCATCGCGCGGCACGGCGGCGACGAGCTGGCAATCCTGACCCTGCGCGATGCAGGATCGGCCAAGGCCCTGGCGGACCGGATCGTGGCGGAGATCGAGAAGCCGTACGCGCTCGAGAGCGTGACGGTGGTCATCGGCTGCAGCATCGGCGTGTGCAACCTTGAAGACAGCACCAGCCCCAGCGACCTGATGCAGCGCGCCGACATCGCTCTCTACGAAGCCAAACGCCGTGGCCGCGGGCTGGCCGTCAGCTACCAGCCCGGCATGATCGAAGCCATCGCCGAGCGCGGCCATCTCGAGAACGATCTGCGCGGGGCGCTCGCCCAGGGACAATTCCACCTCGTCTACCAGCCGATCATGTCCCTCGCGAGCGACAAGATCGTATCGTGCGAGGCCCTGATCCGATGGAACCACCCGAATCGGGGGCTGGTCTCGCCGGACGAGTTCATTCCCCTGGCCGAGGAGAATGGTCTCATCGTCCCGATCGGGCGGTGGGTGCTGGAGCAGGCCTGCCTCGAGGCGGTGAACTGGCCGGCCGAGCGGAACCTGGCCGTGAACGTCTCCGCGGTGCAGCTCCGCTCGCCCCGCCTGCTCTCGCACGTCGCCGAAGCCCTGGCCGGAAGCGGGCTGCCGGCGGACCGCCTCGAACTCGAGTTGACGGAGACGGCGCTCGTCGAGGATGGGCCGCAGATCGCCCACACCCTGGACGCGCTCCGCGGCCTCGGCATCAAGATCGCGATGGACGATTTCGGGACGGGCTACTCCTCCCTGGCCCACCTGCGTGACCTCCCCCTCGATCGGATCAAGATCGATCGCAGCTTCATCGCCGCGGCCCTGCACGACCGCCAGTCCCTGGCCGTCATCAAGGCCGTGACGCAGATGGGCCGGGACATGAACATCCCGACGCTGGCCGAGGGCGTGGAGAACCGCGAGCAGCTCAATCTCCTGCGCGCGATCGGGTGCGACGCGGTCCAGGGCTACCTGATCGGCCGCCCCGCCCGTCTCTTTGGGGGCGCCTTTCCAGAAAACGGCAGTCAGGCCGCGTAGCCGCGTCGGCGACCGCATCGATCCGGCCCGGCGGAGGCCGTCCGGCTTGCGGGCGAAAGCCCTTCGCGTGCTCCCAGGACGCGGCGGGATACGCGCGATGGTGTGAATGTTAACCCAATCCGGGCGATCGATCGGGACGAGGCAGGTGCCCGGCATCCTCTAGATCGTCAGGCGCCACGGGGGCCGTTCATCCACGGGTTCCAGGTGGTTCGATGCAGAACGATTCACGGCTGTTCAGCCTTCCTCGCTGGCGCGTGACGCGGTGGCTGACCGATGCCGGGCGCGACGTGCCGGAGGAGATCCGCACCGCCCTGATCGCGAGCCTGTTCGGGACGCTTCCGATCTTCGCCGGAGGCGTCCTGAATACCCTCGCGGTCTCGACGCTCCTCGCCTGCCGGATCCCCCAACCCTCCTTCCTGCTCTGGTGCGCACTGGAGTTCAGCATCTGCCTGGCCCGCCTCCTGGTGCTGGTGATCGCGCAGCGCGCCGCCGTCGCCCGGCGGAGGACCCCGACGGACCTCTACATCCTGCTCGGCCTCGCCTGGGCGGCGAGCGTCGGCTACGGGACCTTCATCAGCCTGGCCAGCGGGGACTGGGTCGCGGCGACGCTGGCGTGCCTCTCGGCGGCAGCGATGGTCGGGGGGATCTCGTTCCGCAATTTCGGAGCCCCACGGCTGGCGGGCGCGATGATCGTCCTGACCCTCGGCTCCTGCTGCCTGGCCGCGCCCTTCACCGGGGAGCCGCTCCTCCTCATCACATTCCTCCAGATCCCGTTCTATCTCGCCAGCATGAGCGCCGCCGGGTTTCGCCTGAACCGGATGCTGGTCGCCACCATGCAGGCCGAGCGCGACCAGGCGTTCCGGGCCCAGCACGACAGCCTGACCGGCCTGCTGAACAGGGCCGGCCTGGCCGAAGCGATCACCGCACGGCGCGATGGTCTCGCTGCCCTGCTCTACCTCGACCTCGATGGCTTCAAGGCCATCAACGACACCCATGGCCACGGTACGGGCGACCAGCTGCTTCAGGCCGTCGCGGAGCGCCTTCGGGAAGGCGCGCGCCCTCGGGACGTCGTCGCGCGCATTGGAGGCGACGAGTTCGTCGTCCTCACCGATATCCTCGCCCCCGCTGCCCTGATCGCCTTCAGCGAGCGGATCGTCTCGCAGATCTGCGTTCCCTTCACGTTGAGTCCCGATCGGACCGTGACGGTCGGCGTCAGCATCGGCATCGCGCTGGCCCCCGAACACGGCACCGACCTGACGAGCCTGCTCTCGGCCGCCGACCAGGCCCTCTACGCGGCGAAGGGAAGTGGCAAGAGCCGCAGCGCCCTCGCGGCGATCGGCGAGGCGGCCTGATCCGACGGAGGCGGAAGGCAGGGTGACAGCCGGTCAGATTGGCGCGACACTCGCGCCGTGAGGCCAGGGCGACCAACAGCCCGAACGCCTCGGGAGGGGGCAGGGGCGGAGCGCGCCATGCCGACATATTTCTTCGACGTCCAATCCCAGTCCGGTCTCGTGTGCTTGGACTATCAGGGGCTGGACTGCACCGATGATGAGGCCGCACTGACGCTGGCCCGTCATGGAGCGGGGTTCACCTCGCAAGGGGACTGCAGCCGCAATCCGCAGCTGACCAGCTACCGGTTCTCGGTGGCCGATGCCGAGCATCGGCATCTGTTCACGGTGCCGTTCACCGATCTGTTACCGGACGAGGATGGGCCGCCGCCGTCTCAGCGACGTCGGCCACGCTCAGCCAAGCATCGGCCGTCCACCAGCCGGCTCGCTTGACAGTCAGGGGACATCTCGGCGTTCCCGACGAGCATGAGGCGAGGCCTGCAACAGCGTGCCCAACTGAGGAGGCGAGACCGTGGATCGATCGTTACCGCAACAGCGCATCGGCCTTGCCCTTGCGGTCCCATGCCTGCTGTTGGCTTCGGCACTTGCAGGGCAAGCCGTCTGGGAGGCCCGACCGCTCCCTGCCTGTCTGGCAGGAGGTCTGGACCCCCTCCATCCGGCCCAGAAGTGTCGACGCATGACGATGCTGGATGGCGTTTCCATGAGCCCGGACGCTGCGAGATCGCCCCTTACGCTGGTCGAGCATGGCAGCGTCTCCGGAATGCCCGATCTTCGACCTGCCGGAATGGCCACGCTCGCGGCTCTGATCCTTTATCTGACCGGTTCGGGCGCGGGCCGGCTTTGGGGGCGTCACGTCCGACGGACATCACGGTGAGGCACGCTGCCACACGATAGCGCATCATCCCGCGCACGTGTCTCAGGCCCTGGTCATCATAGTCTCGTTTGCCTTCGGCGCAGCCGCACGCGTTGCGGCCACATGCCTGAAGGTGGCTTGCCTGAAGGTGGCGTGCGTCGTCAGGCGACCGAATCCCTGGTGGCAGCGGCAGGTTCCATCAGGTTCCTATGAGCGCACCGGCAGGAAACCAGAGCCGTCCGATCGTTCGATCGCTCGGGCTGTAGCCCGGCGCGCCATCGACATCATCGAACGACAGGGGCGCCTGTGTTCGATCGCGGGCTGATCCGCGCGTCTTCTCGACGAGCACGCCGGCTCCTACGCGATCGCCGCCCCGGCCTTTCCGAGCCCGACCCGGTCACCTGCAGCGTTCACGCGGCCGTGCCGCAGGATCTGCGCCTGCAGATCCTTGATGGTTTGGACCGCATGCGCCAGCGCCGTTGCGATGGCTCGCTTCGAACGTCCGTCATAGGGTCCGGTCCTGTCGCGATCGATCAGCTGCGCAGCACTCTCCAGCCGTTCGAGCACTGCCCGGCGGGCCTCCCAGATGCCACGGTCCTGTTCGAGGAATCGTAAGGCCCCATCGACCACGCGCATGACGTCATCCACGAATCCGGGAGTCTGGCTCTCAGGATCGCCGACATGTTCGCACGCGGCCGACAGCGCGCGATCGATGTCCGAACAAAGCTGTGTCGACACCCTGTTACCCTCTTGGTCGCTTCGCGGTGTAGAATTGAGACCTGAAGTGTAAATACATCAACCCCTTTACCGACTGGTAATTATCCTGGTCGATCCTGTCAGGGAGATGACGACTTCCGACTTCTTTCGCATTCTTGCGGCGGCTTTCGCGCTCGGCGGGATCATCACGATGATGATCCAGCCTGAGCCATCCTGGAAGGGCATCTCGAGCGGACTCTTCGGCCTAATGATGTTCGTCGGCTTTTCGGCGATCGCCTGGGTATTACCGACCGCCCGGGGAAAGACGAAAAACTACAGAACGCGGAACGATGATTTGAAGCCTGTTATGCCAACGCCAACCAAGACGCGGGAGTTGCTGCCTTCGCAGCTACCTGAGCTCAAAAAGCACATCAATCGCCGCCGATGGCGCGGAAAGTACCGAACCGAGTAGAGATCGTCGTCGCACGCCAAGGGGCTTCCGCGTTGCAGCCGGGCCTCGCCGAAGCACGTCAGTCCCACTCGATCTCCAAGGATCGCTCGAAGGCAGCGTCACCGAGTTCCTTGCCCTTGTGGTCGACGACCACGACGTCCCTGAAGCCCCGGCGCCGGAGTTCCCACGTCCTCTCCATCGCCTGCTCATCCGTGCCGCAGGCAAAGGTCATGCTCCTGCCGCTCGGATCGATCCCCTTCACTGTGAACACGTCACGCCCTCCATTTTCGGCCTAGATGTAGGGCTGGGAGGTCAAAGATCGTACCCCCCGGCCAGCTCGCGGGCGGGCAAGCAGGGTCGAACCTGATCCTTGAGCGAAGGCTTGCCCCCGGGGCATGGCCTTTTGCCGCCATGCCCATCCGGCGCGAGCACCGCTTCCTCTATCCGATCGACTGGCCCCAACTCTCGGCGGTCATCCGCTTCACGCGCGCCGGCGGCCGGTGTGAGGTTTGCGCTCGGCCGCATGGGCAAACCGTCCATCACCTCGGCGATGGCCGCTGGTGGGACGGAGAGGCGAGATCCTGGCGTGATGGAACCGGGCGCTTCGTCTGCCTCGCGGTCGGGGCAGACGACGTGCTCGGAACCGTCCGAACGACCCGTGTGGTCCTCGCCACCGCCCATCGCGATCACGACACGGCGAACAACGCAGGCAAGAACCTCGCGGCCTTCTGTCAGCGCTGCCACATGAACCACGATCGGCCCGAACATCGGCGCCGACGCTGGTATACCATGTTCAGACGCAAAGCTTTAGGCGACCTCTTCCACGGTCCGTACCGGAATAGCTGAGATTGGATGCGCGGCGTTCGGCATTAATCCCGCGCCGCACGTGTTCTCTGGCACGTCAAAAATGGAAATCGCTGCCTATCTTGGCTTCAGACAGAGAGAAACGAACCGGAAATCTGGTTCGTACTGTTAAGGAGCTCGTAAGCTTTAATGAAGACCCGTATCGCCGCCCTCGCCACTGCACTTTTCCTTGGCGTTGCTCCGATCTCGTCCGCAATGGCCTATGACAGCCCCTCCCGCTACACGTCGTTCGCGCCCTACGATGTCGAGACCACGGGCTCGGTCAACGATGTGCGCCGTCCTCCCGCCTATTTGGGTTGCCCGATGAGCTCGGCTGCAGAGGGCAACGCCAACCAGCAGAACTTCCCCACGCAGCAGTACGGCCAGACCTCAGGCGGAAACCGCTGCTGATCGGAGGAGACCCTCGGATGCTTCTGAAAGGCTTCTCCTACGCGATGATCGCCGCCTTCGTGGGTGGCCTTGCCTTCACCGTCGTCGGCTCGGCCAACGCCTTCCTGAACCTGTAAGGGCTCGGACGCCCTGATCCGAGGTCCGAGACCCGCCCGGCCGCCGGCCGCGGCGGGTCTTTCATTGCGCTTGACAGGTTTTCGCGCGCCAGCGTCACGCACCTCCCGGCAAGGAATTTCTGACGCCTGTCCCCAGTCTGCACAGGGTATCCACAAAGCGTTTGACCCGGTTTGGCTCAGCGTGTTCCTGGTTTGTACCCAAGAGGACCAGGACGATGACCGCAGCGCAGATCGCCGAGATGGCGTCCATGAGCGAGACCGAGATGATCGCCCTGGCCTACGAGGAAGCGGCCGGCGGTGACACGTGCCGTGCCCTGCTGCAGGCCATCGAAGACATCCTGAGCCTCGAGGCGAAGCTTGCGACGGCTCAACAACGGATCTCCTACGGTTATGTCCGCGGTGCCTTACCGGCCGATCGAGATGCCTGACCGTGGAGCGCCTGTGCGACGTCCGCGCGGACCGCATCGTCGTCACGTGCAGTCCCTGCGGCCGGCGCGGATGCTACGGAGTCGAGCGGCTGCGCCAGCGCTTCGGGGCGCAAGCTTCGATGCTGGAGGTATACTTGGCCCTCACGCAAACCTGCCGCTTTCAACGCGAGGTGGAAAGCCGGGCGCCCAACATCTATGGCCTGACGTGCCGCGCCAAGCTCGACACGACGGGGGGCCCGACGCGGGCGGGACTGCCGTCGAGGACCTGAGCCATGCGCGATCTCTCACGGTTGGCTCTGCCCAGGCCGAAACTCGGCGCCTCCGTCGGGGTCTCGGTGGATCGGGCGGGCAACTTGCCGCCGCGGCCGGGAATCCTCTCCGACAGCCCATGCCGATCAAGCACGGAGCCGAGGACGGCGCGCACATCCGCGAGATGTTCCACGCGGCGACCCCGAACCCGAAGCAGTCCGGCGAGCCCCGGCCCCAACGTCGCAACGCGAAGAGCCCGCACCGGTGGCCCTGGACGGGCCTGCGCGGCACGATGGCCGACGACTCCGACCGCGCGGAAACGGATCATCGCCTATCCTCGTTCCTGACCTGCGAGGCCAACAGCATCATTGGTTCGATCCACCCGAAGGCCATTCCAGTTCTGCGGACGACGCCGGAGGCCACGCAGCGCGGGGCTCGCGACATCGACGGGGAGCGCGCTCGAGCTGCGGCGCGCCTGACCGGATGCGATGCCGTGGATCGTGGCGACGGGATCGCGAAAAGATCCTTCTGAGTGACGAAGTCTCGGGTTTCGCCGGTTCTCCCGCTATTCTTTTGGCTCGGTGTCCTCGACGCTCGGTCCCAATGCTCCGCCTCGCGGAAGAGTGCGCGGCTCATGCAGATTTCCGCCTGTCGAACCGGATCTGAAGACTACCATGGTGCTGCGGATCGTTTCGCGCCGCTCCTGTTCCCGTAGCTGATCCCGCCCGGGAGACAATGGGCGCCAAGGAGCGGAAGGAGCACCTAATCGGATGGCGCCAGGCAGGCTGAACAACCAGACTGCGAGTAACATCCACGGAACGACGAAGACAATGAACGCGGTCAGACCCATGACGACCCTCCTGCCAAGTGCGGGGATCGTAAGTGAACGCCGTCCGAGTCTTCTTTGATCCCCAAAGATTGGCGATCCTCAGGATTGTCCGGTATCCGCCGTTCCGTCCGTCAAGGCTTGCGCGGAGATCGGCTTTGTGCCGGGGCGGTCCGTCATCCCAACCCAGCGCCTGCCGGCCTGTGCGGCCAAACCTCATGGGGTAGGCTCGCTGCACAGGTGGACCATCTCGGCAAGCCACCTTTCGGCGCTCAGTTCTGGGAGACGGGCCGAGGCGGCAACCCCACTGCAACTCGGCGCGAGCCATGACGCGGATTGAGCTTGGCGTCGGCTACTTCCTCGCTCATGAGCCTCCGGAGGGTGACGGAAAGCGGGAGGAGTCCGACATGACGGGCGAAGCGAAGCGCCCTCGGTCGCGCGTGGCTCTGGCACTGACCGTGGCCTTCGCGATCGTCATCGCGGGTTTCAGGACGATCGGCTGGCGCTGGTACAGCTACGTGACGGCCGGTGCCTCGCCCTATGATGAAGTCGGTATCGAGGTGAACCGGCGCCTGCCCGAATCCCTGCGTTTATGGTGCTGCGAGCGCATCAAGGATAGGTTTCCCCGTGCAGTGCCACCCTACGGCTGCCAGCCTGGGCAGATCTGACATGGAAGTGTGTTAGCAGCACCTGTGAGCCGCGTCGCTTTGGATCGCGCGGCACCGATGATCGGAGCAGACATGCGTATCTCCCGACTTCTTGCCAGCCTCTGCCTCGGTGTCGTCTTGCCTTGCGCAGCGATGGCTCAACCTGCGCCTACCGCACCGACCGCCGTATCCGACCCGGCCACCTTGAAGGCGGCCCGAGAGGTGGTCATGCAGATGCAGGGTGATCGCACGGCCCTGTTGAGCGCGATCGCTGCGCCGATGGTCGGGATGATGCAGCAGATCGGAATCAAGCAGCAGGATCAGGCCCAGGTCCTCGTGCAGGAGGTCGTGATGCCGACCCTGACCGCGCATTACGATGAGCTCCTCGACATCCAGGCTCGGAGCTTCGCCTCAGCGCTCGGGAAGGACGACCTGCAGGCGATCGCCGCCTTCTATGCGACACCGGCCGGCAAGCGGCTCGTCACGGCGCAGCCGCAGCTTGCCCAAGCGCAACTGGCCGGAACACAGCAGTGGATGCAGTCCGTGATGCCCGAGATGCAGGGCAAGCTGGCGAAGGCAATCCAGGCACACGGCTGGACCACGAATGGCCAACCAAAGGCACGCTGAAACCGTTGGTCGTCGGGCTCGAAGAGGAACACCAGCATGACGAGCGATGACAGCGGCGCTCAAGATCGTCGCGAGACGAAAGCCGCCAAGCATTTGGAAAAGGCGCGTGCCGGAGGCGAGGCCCGCGCCGATTACGACGCGACCCAGCAGGCCGTCGAGGACAAGACAGTGCGTCTCAAAGCCCTTCGGCTGGCAAAGGAGAACGCCGACAAAGGCTTGTAGCGCCTCTCCCCTCCGTGAGCCGTGGTGACAGCGGAGGTTCGCCTTGCGGCGGCAGGTCCACAATGACACCGAGGTCCAGCCGCACACCACCGCATGGACCTGGGGTCGATCGAGCCCGTCGCTTCTGGCGTGTTCCGGTCCGGAGCGACGACGGCCTGCTGATGTGCTCGGTTCGCATCGACCGATGCACGAGCCGACGGGGCCGCCCAATACCATATCGGGGAGCCACGGCATCGGCCGGCCGGTCTACCTCACAGAGCGCTTGGTCATGCGGCCGAGCGTGTGACGTTCTCGGTTTGCGGGAACCTGATGGGGTCGGTTCGGCTGATTCCCGCTCCTGGTCCGCGTCGCCACGGCTCGAGGTGCAGCCACATGAAAGCGCCCCGAGGATTTCTCCTCGAGGCGCGTTACGACGAAAGCGGCCAGGTGATCGGGGCTGGGGACGCTTAGGCCGAACCTAAAAGTCCCGTCGATCCTAGTAGGAGCCGAACTTGTAGTTCAGGCCGGCGCGGACGACGGCGAACTCGGTGTTGCGCACCTAGGTGCCGCCGCTGGCGAGCACGACGCCCGGGCTGGTGGTGGTGATCACGGTGCCGACGTTGTTGACGGCGAAGGCGCCGTTGTTGCGGTTGCCCTGGTCGAGGTTCACGTACAGACCTTCGATCTTCAGCGTAACGGCCGAGGACTTGAAGAAGTTCAGGAACGAGTCGGTGGGGAGCGCGTACTCGACGCCGCCGCCGGCAGCCCAGCCGGTCTGGAAGTCGTCGCGGCTGGAATTGGTCAGACCGAAGTCGCGACCGCCGCCCGAACCGTAGGCGAAGCCGCCGGTGCCGTACACGAGGGTGCGGTCGAAGGCGTAGCCGAGGCGGCCGCGCACGGTGCCGAAGTAGTCGAGGCCCGAGACGCCGGCCGGGTTGAAGACCTGCTGGGCGGCCGGTCCAGCGATACCAGCCGGGTTGCTGATGAAGCTGTTGCGGTTCCGGTCACGCCCGAAATCGACGTACTGGGCGTCGGCCTCGACGCCGATCACGAAACCGGAGCCCGGGGTGAACTGGTAGTTGTAGCCGATCTGACCACCGCCGACGAAGCCGTCGTTGCTGCTGCCGTTGTTGAAGGCGAGCACGCCCGTGGTGTTGGCCGGCAGCAGGGTGCTGGCGCTGTTGAGGCCGATGACGGTCGGCTGGCTGTTGCTGGAGGCATCGAAGCCGTAACCGGCGTTGAAACCAGCGTAGAAGCCGGTCCAGGTGAACACCGGCACCGGCACGAACACCGGGGGAGCCGCGCGGCGCGGAAGATCGGCGGCTGAGGCGGCACCGGCGAGGAGAGCCGTCGCGGCGCTGGCAAGGATGAGCTTCTTGATCATGTTCGGTCTGCCTGGGAACTCGTGGTCCGGTATGGGCAGACCTTACAGAAAGGGCAGACCTGAGCACTATTGCAGACGTGCAACACTCAGATCAGCTTGATGAAGCTCCAGATCCTCTAAGAATGTATTATCGTTTTACTAACCATATGATTTGCGGACCTCATAACTCGCGAATGACCCATTGGTTCCAGGAAAATCGCAGTTGGGCCGAGCGGCTGCAGACGGCTCTCAGCTAACTGGCGCGGGCTCGCGACCGCATCGTGCGAGACGCTCGGGCGTGGCCTCCGGTTGGCGGGCGATCGTCGCGGGAATGGTGCGAGCCAGACCAATCGGTGTTCCTCGCATTCTCTGGGATGCCCGCGATGTCGGCCTCACATGCTTGGCGCACGAGAATACCTGCCCATCACGGCCTGCGACTGCCTGAACGGAACGCGGTGGAAGGCGTCAGGAGCGGTTCAGCCGGTCAGGCGCAGCCTCCAATTTCGCCGGTCGGGATCGAGTTGAGATCGGGCGCCAAAGAGGTTCAGGTGATGGTACGCGTGAAGATTTTCGGGATAGCCGCCGTGATGGCCGCCGGGCTTGGTCTGACGACCTCCGCGCATGCCGCCCCCCTCTCGTTCGATCCTTCCCAGGAGGTTCGTGGTGAGGCCGTGATCGAGTTCGTGGCCGGCGGCTGCGGACCCGGCTTCCATCCAAATCCGTGGGGCCGTTGCCGCCCGAATGACCGCGGCTACGGCTACGGTGGTTACGGTGGGCCTCGCCGTTTCTACGAGGGACGGGCCTACGGCTTCGGCGATGGGCGCCGCGGCGGCTACGATTACGACCGTCCGCGACGGTTCTACGACGGATACTGAGCACGTCACGACTGGCGCCCCTCAGGCCGCCAGTCGTGCAGGCCGGCCCAGGCCTGACCGATGATGCGTTCTCGCCGCTCCGCGCGATCCTGAGCGGCATCGGCGACGATCCGCAACGCCGACTCCATGGCGTCGCGCCCGCCTGCCGCCGAGGCTTCCTCACCCTTCCGGCGGATCGCGGCCTGGAAAGCTTTCACCGCGGGCCCGGCCGTCGGCCCATTCTCGACGGCCGAAACGAGGCTCAGCAGCGCCTCGGCGATCGGCACGATGGCCTGCTGCCAGGGCGGCGTGGAGAGGTTTTCCGGAGCATGGGGCGCAGCGGAGGAGAGCATGGTCGTTCGTGGACGGATCATGGCGTCGGACTCCTGCTCACAAAACTTCGGTTCGCTGAGAGAGTGCCAAATAGCACAGCGTTCCAGCCAAGGCAGGCCTAGATCAACGTCACCGAACAAGTCACGGCCCACCGCCATTCGACGGAGACCGCGCAAACCCAAGTGGATTGTGCCATGAACACTCGTCTTTCTTCTGCGATTGCTGCCTTTGCACTGAGCGCCAGCGCAATTGCTTCGCCCGCTCTTGCGCAAAGCTACACTGCTCCCGCTGGCGTCGCCGCAGTGACGGCGCCGGGGGGCCTCGAGGGCCGTTCCTACGACGACATCACCACCGGCTCCATAGCCCATGGCCGGCGCCATGATTCGGCTCAGGAAGGCAACGCCAACCAGCCGAACTTCGTAGTTCAGCAATACGGCCAGACCTCGGGTGGCCCGCGGCGCTGAGGCTTCGAGCCGTTGAAACGACCGGCGGCGGGGCGAAAGCCTCGCCGCTTTCATATGCGGGGTCATGATTTTTGCCGGACATGACACGATGCGCATAGCGCCTAGCTGTCGAAGCTATGAAGGTTGTTCACCCGAGGCGGGGGTGAGAGGCTGGGGTTGCGAAGCCGACCAACCCTGACCGAGCGCCCCGGATGAACACGCATCAGCATGCCCGCATGACGGTCCATGGTCGAGCCCTCCTGGTGAACCGGATCCTGGTCGAAGGCTGGCGCGTGGCCGAGGCGGCGCAGGCCGCCGGCCTCAGCGAGCGCTCAGCCTACAAGTGGCTGGCCCGCTTTCGGGCGGGTGGCGCGGGGGCGCTTCGCGACAGAAGCTCGGCGCCCCTCCGACCGAAGGTGCGTGTCACGCCCGTGATCCGCACGCAGGTCGAGGCTCTGCGGCGCACGCGGCTGACGGGTCAGGTCATCGCCGAGCGCCTGGCCCTGCCACGTTCCACCGTCGGCCGAGTCCTGCGCGGCCTGGGCCTCGGCCGTCTCAGCGCGCTCGAAGCCCGACCGCCGGTCATCCGCTACCAGCGCGAGAGGCCGGGCGAACTCATCCACATCGACACGAAGAAGCTCGGCCGGATCGAGGGCGTCGGTCACCGCATCACCGGCAACCGGCGCGATGGCCGGCGCGGCATCGGTTGGGAGGCCCTGCATGTCGCCATCGACGACGCCTCGCGTCTTGCCTACACGGCGGTCCTGCCCGACGAGACCAAGCAGAGCGCGCTGACCTTCATGAACGAGGCGCTGGCGTTCTTTGCCCGGCACGGCGTCACCGTCGAGCGCGTGATGAGCGACAACGGCTCGGCCTACCGCAGCCATGCCTTCCGCGATCTGCTCGCCGAGGCCGGCCTGCGCCACGTTCGGACGCGGCCCTACACGCCGCGCACCAACGGCAAGGCCGAGCGCTTCATCCAGACCTCGCTGCGCGAATGGATCTACGCCGAGCCCTACGCCTCGTCCGCCGAGCGGATACGCGCCATGAGCCCCGGGATCGACCACTACAACACCAGCCGAACCCACTCCGCCCTCAGCCGACAGACACCCTGGCAAAGGCTGAACAACCTTCTGGGCAACGACACCTAG
>NZ_JBKEZQ010000045.1:0-16350 GCF_053345175.1 Methylobacterium sp. M6A4_1b | reverse complement strand
TTCCATGGAGAATTTGGCCCATAGCGCTTCCCTCGCAACATGGTGCTCGACCGTATCACCACACCGCGGGATCAAACACCTAGGTGCCGCTGCACCAACCGTTTTGAGACATTGTCGTTCAAGCGAACCCATGCACTCATGACTGAACACAATGTTATCGCAATGAGCTGGAGCGTCGGCGCTGTACATAGTGTGCACAGCATCAATCCGATAGACGTGCCGCTTTCTTCTGTACACGACCTTCCGTCTTAGCAATGCGCTTGGTCCTCGGGCAATTGCGCAAGGCATTCAATGCTGCTCGAGCCGATTAGCACGATCAAGCAGTGATTCGTGATTGCCGATCGCAGTGCAATGATTAACCCGTCACTTCAAGCGGCTGCGTCATACCTTTAATGACACTCGGTGGCACCGGCCTTCCAAAGATGAAGCCCTGGACCTCGCAGCAGCCCTCGCTTCTAACCCAGTTGAGCTGCGACTGCGTCTCGACACCTTCGGCTGTGATAGTTGCCCCAAGGTGCTTGCCCAAGCCCACTACCGCACGGACTATGGCGCCGGACGTCGATGCACAGGCATCCTGGATGAACGATCGGTCTATCTTGATCTTGTCGAACGGGAACTGACACAGGTAACTGAGCGAAGAGTAACCAGTACCGAAATCGTCAATGGCCAGCCGGACGCCGAGTCTACGCAGGCGATGCAAGCACGCGATAGCCGTCTCGGCATCCTTCACAAGCACGCTCTCAGTAATCTCTAGCTCGAGACGCTCCGGTGGAAGTCCGGATTGAACCAAGGCGTCGAGGACGTGCTGGTGGAAGTCGACGTGTTGGATTTGAACCGCAGACACGTTGACGCCGACGCGAAGATCAGCAGACCATGATGCCGCCTCCCGACAAGCATCGCGCAACGCCCAGGCACCGAGCTCGACGATCAACCCAGTCTCCTCGGCCAGGGGAATGAAAGCAGCAGGTGAGATCATCCCCTTCTCCGGATGCGGCCAGCGCAGCAAGGCCTCAAAACCACGGAGCGTATCACTCGCAAGATCAATGATTGGCTGATAATAAAGCTCGAAACTTTCTTTACGGACCGCATCCTTCAAATCAATTTCAAGTAGGTTACGGGACGCAACCGCCATATCCATTCCAGCCTCGTAGAAGCGGCACGTGTGGCGCCCCCCTTCCTTGGCCCGGTACAGCGCGATGTCAGCGTTCTTGAACAGAAGGTCGGCACGGTCTCCGTCGTCCAGTCCGATCGCGACACCGATGCTGACACCTACATTCGTCAGGTGCCCATCGATGTCTACCGGCTGACCTACTACCTCAATGACACGCTTCGCTGCCGCTCCTACGCCGTGCGGATGGCTTCGACCCAGCAGGATAATCGCGAACTCATCGCCTCCGAGACGAGCAACCATATCTCCCGGACGCAGAGAACGCCGCATGCGGTCGGCTAGGGTACACAAGAGGGCGTCGCCGGCCGGATGTCCGAAGGTATCGTTGACCGTTTTGAAGCGATCGAGGTCGCAGCATAGGACAGCGACCGAGGTCCCTTGCCGCTTCGCATGGACCAGCTCCTGGGTCAGTCGTTCCTGGAACTGCCTGCGGTTGGGCAAGCCCGTCAGGGCATCGTGCCGGGCCATGTGCTCGATCTGTGCCTCGGCGCGCTTCCGTTCTGTCGCGTCCACGACTGTACCCTCGAAACAGGACGGGCATCCCTTGGCATCACGCACCAACCACGCCGTTTCTGACACCCAGATCGGTCCGCCAGTCGCATGACCAGTCACCTCTGAGACAAAATCATCAACCCTGCCATGCCTCAATAGGAGGCGCATGAACTCGTCCTTCCGATTGCGGTCGACGTACCAGTCATGAGTGAAGCCGTTGCCGGTCGCTGTCGCGCTCCTCGAGTCGCCGTATCCGTGGAGTCTTGCTAGAGCTTGGTTCGCCCTGATAAGCGTACCATCGAGGTTCGCCCGGTAGATGCCGATGACGGCGTTCTGGAATAGCGTCTGGTACTCGGCCTCAGCGAGGCGAAGCGCCGACTCACGCTGCTTCCGCTCCGTGATGTCAGTGAAGGTCCGGACCAACCCGCCTGTTGGCAAAGGCACTGATCGCACCTCGATTGAGGTTCCGTTCGGGCGGTCACGCTCATAGGTGACGGCCATGGTTCCTGGGTCACTACTCTCTAGCCAGTGCCGCAGTTCGCCATCGACCCTGTGAAACTCGCCGCGGTCAACCTGATGCTGCTGCAAGAGATCGAACCGAGCTCCCTCATGGAGCAGAGCCTCAGAAAGGCCGAGCAGATCCCTAGCCTTCTGGTTATGGACCAGAACACGGTTGTCGGCGCCAACCATCAGGATGCCCTGATCCATATTCTCCAGCGTTACACGAAGAAGGGTACTAACCCCTCGCAACTGCTGCTCAGAACGCACCAAATCGGTGATATCGACACACACACCGAGGAGAGCGACGACCGCACCCGTCTCGTCGTGCTGGGGTAAGCCGCGGGAGATAACCGTCCGGACCTCGCCGTCCGACCTGACAAGGCGACGCTGCCGGTCAAAAGACATAAGGGCCGTCCCATTGACGTCGGCGTTCCGGATATCGAAGGCCGCAAACATGTCCCGGTGTTCGTCGGGGTGTAGGAATTGAATCAAATCATTAAGAGATAGTTCGCCCTCGAGCATATCATGGCCGACTAGCCGTCGCATGCTAGGGGACCACGTGGCCTTTCCGGTTTTTAGATTGTACTGCCAATACCCAATGCCCCCCACCTGCTCAACGAGAAGCTGGTAATCGGCCGCTTCCCGAAGCTTCGCTTGTGCGGATTGCAGCGCCTCAAGATCTCGACCTATCTGGTTCCGAGCCTCGTGCAGGCGCAGATGGGCCACCACGATGTTAGCAAGATCTTGGAACTGCCTGACCTGCTCGGGAGAAAAAGAACGCCGTCGGACGTCCATCAGACACAGCGTCCCAAGGCGTATTCCCTGATGCAGAATTAGCGGCGCTCCGGCATAGAACCGGACGCCCAGCGAACCTGTTACAAGGGGGTTTTCTGCGAACCGAGGATCCAACAACGCATCCTCAATGATGAGGATCTCATCCGAAAGAATTGCGTAGTTGCAGAAGGCTATGCTCCGCGGAGTCTCCTTAACACTGATCCCGCAACGAGCCTTGAACCACTGTCGGTTCTCGTCCACCAAAGAGACAAAGGCGATCGGTGCCGAAAACAAGGCTTGTGCCGTGCGGCACACAGCATCGAAATGTGTCTCGTCAGCCGTGTCAAGAACCTTCAGATCTCGCAAGACTGCGAGACGTTCGGACTCATTCTCCAATAATGGATACATCAAGCGCCTTACTGGACAGCAGGACCGCTCACGCGGGGTTCTCGCCGAGAAATGGCACTCCAAGGATCAAGCCGCACAAGTAAACGACGGGTAATTTTTTGTACCCACATCTCAACTATCAGGCGATTTTTTCTAATATGATGACCCGCGCCATTTTGAGGAAGCGAAGATGGTTTGGCGCAAACCGCGGCGCAGGCTATACACGGAGCTGTATCCACCTCATCTTCATGTTCTGTTAACTGCCTACTGCCCAAATCAGCGCTTATTGGGAGGCTAGCAGAAAGCCCGCAGCCGCCTCTCGATCAGTACCGCGCGGAGCAGGATCCAGCAGCTCAAAGGTGCTTGGGTTGATCTAGACGCCTCGCTCCTGGAACATCTCCCCATATTATCGTAGCCCGATGGCTACCGTAGGTACCAGAAACCAAGCGTACATCCCGAGTGACGACTTGCAGTGTCGATCCTTGAAGTCAATCTCGGGACACTGCTTCAACTTGGCGCTGATAGGGGACAGGATTAGGGGCGTCTTTGAAACGAAAGGCCAAGCCCTGTCGTACAATCACCGCGAGTCAGAAAACTCGATGCTTGAATCAGCTTCTGACTCAAAGCCAAGGAACTTTCCGGTTCGCGTTTCAGTTGATATATTCGCCTACAGAAGGGCGTTTGTGAGCGACATAGGTACCTAAGAACCCCTTCCATACTAGCGATACGAGGGAACCAGATGCCTGCAAAAGCATGGGACAGTATCGAATCTAATAGCGAAGATGCGTTCGGCTTTATTGCGATCGATGAACACAGCTATAAGGGATGCGTCATACAAGATGCTACTGATCTTGGAGCGAGATTAATTCTGATAAACGCAGATCTAATTCCAAATCAATTCGTTCTTTGTTCCTTTTCATTCGACAAGGTAGTACCGTGTGCATCAATTTCACGGACGGATGAGTCTATCGATGCCTGGTACGACTGTAACTCTTGCGAAGTGACATTCACACGTGCTAGCAACCGAGTTTAATCCGTTTCTCATTGCATTAGTAAGTGCGGTACTTCGTCGTACTCACAAATTCGTGAATAAGAGAATTCTAACAAGGCGTAGATTTTTTCTGACATGTCTCCACCATCTCTAGCAACAATTAGTTGCGGGAGGATCGGATGCAGTCGATCGCTGAAGCGGCCCCTGCTTTGAGGGCGGCGGGGCTGGTTGGTGTCTGGAATACCGATGTCGTAGCAGGACGATCAATCCTCGATGAGGGTGCGGCCGCACTACTGGCAGGTAACGTTGGACTGGTGGGACAACCACTTCCAATGGAAGTTGCACTTGGAGCGACGCATCCCGACGATCGAACATGGCTTTTTGAGCGTATCCGTCGAGTACGACAAACCGGAGGACCCTTCTCAGCCGAGTTTCGAGTCGTAACATCGACGGGGGATGTACGCTGGATTCTCAACCGAGGCACCCTCACCTTCGACAATTCCGGAGCTATGAGAGGCTTGGGAGCCTATATCGACACAACCGACACCCACAGTACTCCTTTCATACCCGCAGCGTTTCAAAACAGATTTGGCGAAGATCCCCTTGCGCATGCGGCAGATCGATGCCTGGAAACACATATGGCCCTCGTCTCGGGCGGGTATACGGATTTACGCCGCATCACCGAAATGCTGCTCTTAAGCATTGGTCGAGCGCTCGCTCGGCGTTGATACTGAAGCTACGCGATCAAAACTTTCTCTCCATACCTATTGCAACTTAAATATGAAATAATCCTTTATAGCTGTATTAACGAAGGTGAGCGACTACACCGGAGTTAAGGTCCGCGATCTCTGAAGGTTGCGGTTAGGCGCTCGTATTTTTTCGCAATCCGTAGCTGTTAACGGGTGGTTCCGAGAGCTTTTCTTAGTCTAGCGTTCCGGTTCTCTTAAGTCGCTCTAGCTATCCCGGCCGACTTCGTTGATAGAAGTCGTAAGCCGAATGCCGCATAACAACAGCTAACATATTCACTTATACATGGAAGCAATATTATTGCTTTCTAATTAGCTGTGATCTATCAACAGCCGTCGCGACAAACGCTTCTTCATTTAATACCCTGGGGGGTACCTACTTTCGTTCAGATGTACCTTACGAAATTTGTAAATTTCTCCGTATCAGGACGAATGACGAAGGCAGGAAAGATTGCCCTCAATATCATCATCATAACCGCTGCGGTGTCGTCGGTTGCTGCTGCTATTAGGCTTGGCATTGAAACGCTCTCTCCCTGGCGGGTGTATGCCTGCGATTTCCGGCTCATCAGCGCAGCAACGTGCAATCTACCTATGTCAGCTCACACCATTCGCGCTCCGGTTCTATCCGCCGAGGCCGAACATACTCAGCGCGTAGCTCGTCGTAACCGCATCACAGCTTGCGAGCATGAGCGGACGATACAGAGGAGAAGCAGCGCACCGGAGCCAAGATGGAAATGCTGGCAGGAACGTCATCGGTAATTAGATACCTTCTCTTTCATAACGAGTTTGATCTTCAATCATGATTCAACGCTCTGACAATTGTTGCAGCGAAAATTACATGTTCAAGACTGAGTAACTGTCGGCGCTATCGCGTTTGCGCCAAACTCAGGTCGGCCATTCGATAAACCGAACGTCTCTACCATGTAGGCAAAGCGATCGTTTTCCCGTCATGCTCGTGGAGTTCAGTTCGAGCCTCATCAAACCGCTCGGTTTCTGTCGGGAAAATATGACCGGATTTCTATTGCAGATTAAACGCACCTGAATCACTATCCCGACATGCTCGTCGGATATGCCCGCGTTTCCACCCTTGACCAGAACCTCGACCTGCAGCGCGACGCGCTGACCAAGGCTGGGTGCGAACGCTTGTTCGAGGAGAAGAAGTCCGGCAAGGCCGGGACCAAGCGCCCGGAGTTCGAAGCGGCCCTCGCCTACCTCCGTCCCACTGATGTGCTCGTTGTGTGGAAGCTCGATCGCCTCGGTCGCTCCCTCGTCGAGATGATGCGCACCATCGACTCCCTCCGGGTCAAGGAGGTCCACTTCCGCTCCCTGACCGAGCAGTTCGACAGCGAAACGGCCCATGGACGCTTTGCCCTGCAGATGCACGGCGCCATGGCCGAGTACTTCCTCGATCTGAACCGCGAGCGCACCATGGAGGGGCTGAAGGCCGCCTTGGCGCGGGGACGTAAAGGAGGACGGCCCAAGAAGCTGACGCCAGCCGATATCGAGGTGGGCCGCGCCCTGCTCCACTCGGGCACCATCTCAATCGCGGCCATCGCCAAGCGCCTCGGCGTCAGCCGAGACACCTTCTACAGCTACTTCCCCCAGGCACGCACCCGTAGCCAGGCAGACGTCACCGCTGCGGCGACCCGGCAGGCATTGTCCTGATGCCGATCCGGCGCGAGCACCGCTTCTTCTATCCGATCGACTGGCCTCAGCTCTCGGCCGTGATCCGCTTCGAGCGAGCGAAAGGGCGGTGTGAGATCTGCGCCCGTCCTCATGGACAGCGAGTCTTTCACCTCGGGGACGGTCGCTGGTGGGATCGGGAGGAGGGCTCGTGGCGTGATGGGACCGGGCGCTTCATCTGCCTTGCGGTCGGAGCCGATGATGTCCTCGGGCGGGTGCGGACCACGCGCGTGGTTCTGGCCACCGGACACCGCGATCACGACACCGCTAACAACGCCGGAAAGAACCTCGCGGCTTTCTGCCAGCGCTGCCACATGAACCATGATCGGCCCGAACATCAGCGGCGGCGCTGGCGCACTCTGTTCCGGCGAAAGGCGCTCGGCGACCTGTTTCGCGGACCGTATCCCGGTCCGCCACCCGCGCGCTGATCGGGTTTATGCTCGACGGACCATCCTACGCGTCCGGCTGCATCTCGTCCCGATCGTCCCGAAGCAGGCGCCACGCCTCGGTCCCGAGTCCCTCGGCGATGCGGGCGATGTTGTCGATCGACACGTTCCGCTCCGATCGCTCGATCCCACCGATATAGGTGCGATGGATCCCGCACGCGTCGGCGAGGGCTTCCTGGCTGAGAGAGAGATCGGCCCGGAGGCAGCGCATGTTCTTGGCCAGAACATCGCGCAGCGGACCCTTATGCGTGCGCTTCACGACGCGAAGGGGTCATGATGCAGACTTTATGACTACAGCTTTTAAGTAGCATTAAGCCGCTGAGCCTATGGTCCTCCTATCGAAGGGAGCCATGCCATGACCACCACCACCTGTTCCGGGACCGTGATCGCCCTGGGCCAATCGCAATTCGACCTTCAGGGGCAACGCTACGCCTACATCGAGATCCAAAGGCGGGACGGACGCATCCTGCGGGCCGACGATGTCGTCGTACTGAACGAGGTCGGCAGCCTCCTGCAGCAAGGTGTCGAGGGCCGGTTTCATTTCGATGCCGCGCGCCTCAAGACGGCGACGGTCCGGCAGCTGTTCGGCATCCGGCGTAGCGACGGACGCTGGGCCTACGATGCGGCTCAGGTCCGTGTAACGGCCGCCGTCCAGAACATCGTCTAGGGCGTGCTCACCGCCTTCGTCTTCGTCGGCATCCCGTTCCTGCTGCTCGGCCTGCTGCAACTGGTCTACTCGATCGGCACGGCACGCCTGCGCCACGACGAGTTCTTCGAGGCCGAGGGATCCGGCGGTGTCGGAGCGGCGCGCCAGGACGGAGTCATCCGGATATGACGTTCCGCCCGAGCTTCCATCGCAAGGGATCGGGCCGGGCGTCCGACGCTTGGAGCGGGTGCACGCTCGGTGCCCTCGGCCTCGCGTCGATTTTCGCGAGCCATCCCGCGCTGGCGAACGGGGCGGATTTCACGCGGATGCGGAGCTTCGAGGCGCAGTACGCCTATCTCGACGTTCCGGTCGGCGCGCCCGCGCAGGACTGGTTCGCGATCCATGCCAAACGCAGCGGTGATGGCTGGATCGTCGAAGCGGTCGGATCGAACCCCAAGATCGCTGCCTCCGTACGCACGTGCCGGAAAACGTTCCGCGGACGCACCGTCAGTCCAGGCCGGCTGCGTGCAGCTGATCCGTCCGGGGAGTTCGGATCCTTCGAGCTGCGTCGCGAGGGAGCGTATGTGCGGCTGGTATCGCTCACGACGGGTGACTGCGCCCGTCAGGGTCTCTACCTCGTCCCACTGGTTCAGGATTGAACCGCCCGGACGAGGGCTCAGTCATGCGCGCGTATCGTGCGCTGATAAGGCCCTGCGATGCCGTCCGTGGCACCCAGCCGCAACATACCCAGAGATCGTCGCTTGCATATGCTGTTCGCGCGAGCGGTCCGGCCCTGCCACGCCGATGGGAGTGTGTTGCAGGGCCAGACCCGGCGGCTGGCCTGTTCGATCCGGAGCGAAGCTGGGACGCTGCCTTCGCACCGGGGATCGAGGTACCGGGCTACGGCGACGCCGAACGAGGTGAACTGGCCGATGGACCCGGTCTCAGATCGTCGGTCGTTGGGACGATGAGGGCGTCCGTTCAGCACCCCGCGCCCGATACGTTCTGCGAACCGTCGCGGTCTGGGCAGGATCGACCATGACCCTGATGGGCGCCCAGCCCTTGGCGGAGCGCTTCCGCGCATAGTGGGCGGTCGCGGTTCGCGTCGAGACATGTCCCAGCAGCGCCGCGACACCACTCTCGTCCATCACACACTTGGCACGTGCTGCGGCGATGTGGCGGGTACTGTAGGGGCAAATCCTCGCCCGTCGTAGCGAGGGCACGCTCTTGGCCGCCTCTGCGGATGCCCACGAGAACAGGTAGCGGATCCTCGCCGCGACCTGGGCCCAGGAGCTCTCCTTTAAAGCCGTTTCGATCATCGCGACCAGTTCGACGATCATCTTGGCGAGGGCGGGTTCGAGGCCCTTGAGGCCGAGGGACCGAACCTCACCGTTGCCGCGTCCGTTGGTGGCTTTGGCGTTCGTCACTACTAGAGTGGCGCCTTCCAGGCGCGCGGTCGCCCATTCGCTCGGACGCAAGCCGAGTTCGACGCCGAGCCATAACATACGGTGGGCCAGACGAGCGTACGGATGCGGGGACCGGCGCAGCGCCGCACTGATCGCCTGCAGCTCGCCTGGAGCCGCCGACCTCCGTTTCTTCGCACTCGTTCTCCGGATCGTGGGCGCGCACGGTTCGGGGTAGGCCGGTGCCGCGTTCAGCTGTTCCAGAGCCGCCGAGGCATCCGCGTACGCTTCCGGTTTGCGGCAGAGGTTCTCCAGGCCATACCGGATGGAGACCCGATATTGTCGGATCGTCGACGGCCGCCACCTGCCCGTCGACCCCAAGAGCCATGCGACGAGTTCGCCTAGAGAGGGATGTTCGCAGTCCAGCCCGAGTTCCCGTGCCGCCATCCTCGAGAGCATATTGACGCGCCGGATATAGGCTCGCCCCGTCTCCACCGTCCGAGTTTGATTTCGACCATCCATTCCGTCGTCCCCCACGTTACTGCGAGCCCCAGTCACGGCAGCCGGCAACAGCGCCGGCCGTCCGCGACTGCGGGTCGAAGAACGCTGACAGAGCGCGACGAAAAACGCTCATCGCCACCTCAGGTTGGGGTCGAGCACCGCAAGGGCGACCGGAATATTGGCCTCGCGGCGATGCCGAGCGCAGAACACATCGCCCTCGTCGGCGCAGACGAAGGCCAGGTTCCGCGACCCGCAACCATCGTGTTCGCAACGCGCATCCCAAGGCAGGCGCTCGGCGTGAAGCGACGCCCGCTCGTTCTGAACGGCGGTGGTCTGCATCCAGAGAGGCAAGGCGGGATCGTGGCGACGCCTGCGCTCACCCTTCGGCTCACGCCGCGCGGGCGTCTGTTGAACGGGCCCGACATCGCACCCAGTTTGGGTGCTGTTCGACAGCAGCGGATCGGGAAGGTCGCCCCCGCGCGTCGTGTCGGGAGCATGCTCGTTCGTCTCGTGTACCCTGAGGGCCGGATCGGCATCGCACCCAGACTGGGTGCGGTCGGGGATCACGCAGGTGAGGTCCAGAGCCGCACTACCCGTCGAGGCAAGCATAAGCGCTCCGTCTGCCGACGGCTCGGGCATCGACCGTACGATCTCGTCGGATCCGGATCTGCGACCCCGTCGACGGAGTGGGTCCTTGACCGGTAACGGCGTTGCGACAGCCGTCGGGGCCGGAGCATCACCCCAACACACCGCCGGACTGACGGAAATCGTGGCCTCTTGGACGACTGCAGGATGGATCGTCCGGATCCGAGCGCCATCCGTCGAGTTCCACGACCACCGGATGAAGCCGTGAACACGCAGGAGTATGAGGGCGTTCTTGACGCTGTTTCGGGCCAAACCGATCTGACTAGCGATGTCCGCATCGGAGGCGGTGCATCCATCCGTCGTGAAAGCGGCATCCGAGGAAAGCAGCCAAGCAACGTTCTCTGCCGATCGCTTCACGCTGGGATGGCATATGATAGCCCGGACCCACGGATCCGGCCTGAAGGCGGTCCACATCGGCTTCTCTGCTGCGGTCGACATCGCCATCCGATCCTTCTCGATCTCCCGCTAGGGTCACGTCGAGGGTAGGAACAGTCGTCGCAAAAGGCACCCAGTCTGGGTGCGGCGGGATGAGATAGGCCGAGGGTGAACGGCGAGAGGCTAGCGGATCAGCCTTTCGGCCTCCTCAGGCGCCGGGTACGCGCACCCCGTCTCAGCGTCCGTAGACGTTGTTATGTCAAGCCGCGGCGCAACCTTAACGGTTTGTTGCCGATGCCCGTTCAGGATGCCTCAATCTTTGGAGGATCCTGGCCCATGCGCGTGCTGCTGATCGAGGACGATGCCTCCGTCGCCGCGAGCATCGAGCTGATGCTCAAGTCCGAGAGCTTCAACACCTACACCACCGACCTGGGTGAGGAGGGGATCGATCTCGGCAAGCTGTATGATTACGACATCATCCTGCTCGATCTGACCCTCCCCGACATCTCGGGCTACGAGGTGCTGAGATCCTTGCGCGCCTCGAAAATCAAGACACCCATCCTGATCCTCTCAGGCATGGCTGGGATAGAGGATAAGGTGAAGGGCCTTGGCTTCGGCGCCGACGACTACCTCACCAAACCCTTCCACAAGGACGAGCTCGTCGCCCGCATCCACGCGATCGTGCGCCGCTCGAAGGGCCATGCCCAGTCGCTGATCACCACCGACGACCTCGTCGTGAACCTCGATGAGAAGACCACCAGCGTTGCTGGGAACCGCATCAATCTTACGGGCAAGGAGTACGGGTTGCTGGAGCTCCTTGCCCTGCGCAAAGGCACGACGCTGACGAAGGAGATGATCCTCAACCATCTCTACGGCGGCATGGACGAGCCGGAGCTGAAGATCATCGACGTGTTCATCTGCAAGCTGCGGCGCAAGCTCGCCAACGCGTCCGGCGGCAAGAACTACATCGAGACCGTCTGGGGTCGCGGCTACGCCCTCAGAGAAGGCGCGCCCGAGATGCGCGCCTTGGCCAGTTGAGACGAGCCAGGGGCAGTCATCCCACGCCTGTCACGAAGCGCCCGAAACGCGCCCGTGGCTCCCGCTCCCAGACCCACTATCCCAACCCAACGAAAGCAAAGAGGTCGAGCTGCCGCGAAGTCGGCGGAGGCGATCGTCGGGCAGTCCGTCGCGGTGTCGAGGTGCCGAAAGCGGGTAACGCCATAGGTCCTCGACCGTGCAGTACGGCACCGATGAGCTGGCAGCCATCCCCCCGGTGGTAGAGGTAGGCCCGATAAGGACCCGAGCCGAAGATCTCCTGCACCAACGGCTCATCTCCCGGCAGGGTGTCCAGCGTCAGGAGAAGACAGGTGAGGCCGAGCACCTGCGTTCGCGAGGAGCGGAACTCGAAGCTCCGCCCGGCCCAAGTGGTGCGTTGCGCTCCGGCACTGGTCTGTCGAAAAGGGTTGATGCTCGCCTCGGTCGCCGGATCGAGGAGGAAGCGGGCGATTGCCTCACGATCGGCGATATGGGTGCAGGCCTGCAGCGAGGCGGCCAGCTGACGTCGCGTGATGGGCACAAGTCTTCCTTCTACTGCTGCTCTCGACCGTGCGCGGAGGGCGACGTTCGCATGCCCCCGCCCCTCTCGGAAGCAGGATCGTGCGAACCTGTCTCGTCCACCAAACAGTGCGAGGCCGTCGCGCGGTCCAGGCGTTTGGACGGAAGTCTATGGGAACGCAGCGGGTCCTCCGTTCCGTTGAGATCCGATACAGCCGTCGGTCCCATTGTCTCAAAACTCATGGCTCCTCCCTGCAATGGCCACCTCCGGGGACGGTCATCGTGGGAAGGAGTACCGATCAGTGCTGCGGGCTCGCGGTTTCACGCACCGCCAGGATGGTCTCGACGAGCCGGACGAGGCGCCGGATCGAACCGCCGGGCCAAACCTGGCGGATCGCAGCGGTTTCCTCGCCGTCGAGGGGAGGCAGGAAGAGGGCGTTCAATCCACGGCTCGCCGCGATCCCAGGCAGAACGGGCGGCAGCAGAGCCTCGAGATGGTTCACGGCCGGGGCCTGCATCTCGATGACACGCAGCCGGTCGAGGAGCGGTCCCGGTAGCGGGTCGACGGCATTGGCCGTACACAACCAGGAGACGTGGCTCAGGTCGACCGCGCACTGGAACGCCGGATCCGGGTAGGCCGACGCCGTCTCGCGCTCCAGCATCGGCAACAGGCCGTCCCACAAGCGGCCATGGGTTGTTCCCGTCGAGGCTTTTTCTATTTCGTCGAGCAAGATCAGCGGATTAGCTATGCCGTGACGCGCGATCGCGAGGACGGGGTGGGCCGGTTCGGTGTTCGCCCACCTCCGATCCAGACCGCCGATGGCCGCTCCGCTATCGTGCGTTGCGTCCACCCGCCTAAGACCGATGCCGAGATAGTGGGCCAAGCGCGCGATCATCCGGCTCTTACCAGCGCCGGGTGGACCGACCAGGATGGTCGGCCGGAACCCAACGTAAGGCCGCCCGACCAGATCGGCCAGAAGACGGTCGATGGTGTTCAGCGCGTAGGGAAATTCGAACGCGAGGCTGCTGCGTAACGCCCGGAGGTCCGGCACGGGGGCGAGCGGAACAGGCCGCCCAATGATGCTCTCGAAGCCGCGCGCGACATTTCGTGTGCGGTCGGCCCCAGTCTCGCGAACCTCACCGACCACGACGATCTGCCCAGGGGGTGGAGAAGCAAGCTCGATCGGTGCAGGGCGCGTCTCGCCCGGGATTGCTGACAACCGAGAAGCCTCGCGCTCGGGCGTTCGAACCTTTGCAAGCGCCGCCTCGGCCACGCGCCGGCGCCGACGCTCGTATTCACCGGCCTGGTCGACGACCGGCTGTGTCAGCCTCTCCCCGAAGGGGAGAAGCGCGCGCACCAGAAGCGTGCAGAGCAGCATCTCGCTGCTCGCGCCGCGACTGAGAACGGCGGCGGCCACGACGACGTTCGAGGCGGCCGCGTTCAGGCTCGCGTAGGCAGATTCGAGCGCCGCGGTCCAACCATCAAGGAGCGCCGCTCCCGCAGCCTGCTCGTGGATGTCGAAGTCCTCATCATGATCGGCTCGGCGCCCGAGGCCGAGGGCGGTCTGGGCCTCGGCCAGGGCGGGCAGGTGGAGGACGAGCCCCGGCAGTGCCTCTGCTTCGAGCCAGATCGGCAGCGCGATGCGGGCGGCGGCGGCCGCATCGTCGCCACCGCAGGACATCAGCGTCACGCAATCGGCGAGCGCCCGTGCGGCCGGTACGTCCCGTTCAGCGGCGTGGCGGTCGAGAACTCGCGTCAGAGCTCCCCGGGCGGTAACGACGTCCGGATCGCACCAGGGATCGGCCCCCGCAGCGGCTACCTTCGTGTTCCAGGCCGCGGCCAGATCGATCGCCTCGGGCACGAGGGCGATGATCTCGGAAACGACCCCCTCGCGGGCGGCCGGGATCCGCAAGGCCGTGTCCAGGCAGAGGCGCAAGCGCCGCGGGAAGGCGGCCAGGATGATAATCAGGGCCGCCTTGGCGTCGATGCGCGGCAGGGGCGCGGTCGAGGAAAAAGCCATCGATCGATCCTCCTCAGCGGCCGGGTGCGATGATGGACGAGGAGCCCTGATGGCCCCAGCCACGCCAGCGACGGGCGAGGCGCAAGGCGTCGAGATCGGCCCGGCGCCGGGCGCGGCGGCCGAGGGCATGCGCCAGGAGGTCACGGCATGCGGGATCGCCGAGGGCGGCGCAGAGCAACACGGCCGAGAGGGCCCTGTCGAGGCTGCCGGGTCGGGCAACGCCCTCCGCCAGAATGGTGAGAGCAACACCGATCGCGGCGGCCGGATCGGCCCGGTTCGCCGCGTCCCAGCCGGGAAGCGGTAGGGGCGGCGCCGCGACGAGGACGGCGCGCAGCTGCTGCTGTGCCGGCAGGTCAAAGGACTCGGGCGGCAGGGTCCTCCACCAGCTCAGGGGGGCGCTGGGAAAGGCGAGAGCGGGCGAAGACTCCGGCACAGAGCTGTTCGGATCGATCGGGGCGGTCATCGAGGCAAGCCTGGAGAAGGCACGGGCGCCAATGCGCAACGGTGCCGAGGGAAAAGGGAAAGGGGTGGAAGTCGGCCGGGTCGCGGACACGACCCGTCTGGATCAGCGCGCCAAGGGACGGGGCGGCAGCGGCATCACGGTTCCGGCGACCTCGAGGGTGCCCAAAGCGCGCGCGAGAAGGTCGGGGACGTCCGCGCGCAGGCGGGTCGTGATCCGGGCGGTGACCGCCTCGATGGCAGCCATGACGGGCTCCTCGAAGAGCCGGTCGATACCCGCGCCACTGACGGACAGATCAGGGCTATAACCACCGCGTCCGTAGACATCGATCAGGACAGCCCGAACACGAGCGACATGAAAACCCAGTATATCGAGGAACGCGAGGCCCTGGACTTGGGCACAGCGCAGGATCCACTCGATTTGATGGACTTTCCGCGCCTCGGATTTGCCACCTCCCCGCTTCATTTCGATGATGAAAGCGTGATGGGTCCGGCGATCGATCACGACGAGATCGAGCTTAACGGTCTGAGCAATATCACCGGAGAGTTCGATCGCCGTTTCACCCAACTGGGAGATCGAACTATTCCGGACTAGTTCCTGAGTCGGCACGGTGATCGGCATTGGAACGTCCCGCATCACCAGGTAGTGGCCACGGTTCTCAAGGACATCGGTGAATGCCGCCTCGAGGAGCGTGCCGTGACGCTTCACAACCGAGGACAGCACCGATGCAACCTGCGACAGGCCGGGACCGAGCAGAGGGTCGGGCGTGAAGACGTTCCGCAGCGCCTGGTCGACGACCAGGTCAGCGGCTGCCAGCAAGGCAGGAGAACACGCGAACGAATTCGGGGTATGCCCGTATCCGCAGCTCTGCGCGGCCCCGCTGCCGAGCGGAACGGCGATGCGTCCGGACGCGGTCGACCGGGATGCGGCGTCGCTGCCTACAGGCAGCCGGGTCCGGCCGCTGCCCTGAGCAGCCGGGTGGGGAATGATGGTCATGGGGTTCAAGTCCGTCCAGTAGGACACCCAGCCCCCGCACAGGCCGGCCGACGAACGGCACGGACAGCAGGCAGCCATGCGTCGGAGCCCTGGGCTGCCGACGTCTCAGGATGTCGTGATTGCAGGAGAGCGAAGGCCGCCGGCACTCCAAGCAGGAATGCGGAGGGTCGAGCCTTCAGGCGATCATGCGGATCGGCGGGACGGGCGAGAGGATCGGAGCGGTCGATGAGGCGCGGGACGGTTTCGTCGGGAGCGCAATGCCGATAGGGGTAGGCGTAGCCATGGTCAGTATCCTCGTACGATACGGGTCGTGGTCAGGCCGGCTGCTGGTGCTGGTAACACCGGCGCCGGCCGCATCTGGTAAATGCGGCGTGGCGCATGCGCTGGGTCTGCCATCTACGAACTTGGCCCGGGCGCGGGTGTTTGGGAAGCGCCTGAGAGCGGCAATTCCCCATTCGACAAGGCCTTCTGCCTAGCTGTACGGTCCCGGGATGAGGTGTGACGGATCGAGCCTGAAGCGATCGGGCTCTTTCGTCCAGGCGTTCAGGATGAACTCGGTGG
>NZ_JBKEZQ010000044.1:0-17411 GCF_053345175.1 Methylobacterium sp. M6A4_1b | reverse complement strand
GGCGGCGAGGCCGGGGGCGGCGGTGCCGGGATGCGCGGTGGCGCGGAGTCCGGAGCCGGTCCGGCCGGCGGCGCACAGCGCGGCGAGGCCGGCGGAGCCGGTGCCCGTGGCACCGAGGGCGGCGCGGGTCGCCAGGACGGCCGGTCCGGTCCGGCGGCCGGCGAACGCGGTGGCCGCGAGGACGGCGGACCCGCGGCGCGGGGTGATCGCGACGGCAAGGCGGACCGTGATGGCAAGGCGGACCGTGATGGCAAGGCGGACCGCGATGGCAAGGGCGCTCGCGGGGACCGGGATGACCGCGGGGGCCGCGACGGCCGGGCCGATCGCGAGGGCCGAGGCGGTCGTGGCGACCGCGGTGCGGTCCGGGGCGCCTATGGCCGCCTCGGTGCGCCGCAGCGGACGGAGTTCCGCCAGAGCGTGTTCCGCCGCGGGATCCCGCGCCTCGCGGCCGGCGCCTTCGCGCTCACCGTCGGCACGGCCATCGCCCGCAGCTACACCCTCTACGACCTGCCGCCGGACATCGTCCGGATCGCGCCGGAATACGAGGATTACCGCTACGTGCTGGTGGACGACGACATCGTCATCGTCGATCCCGACACCTACGAGATCGTCGACGTGATCCGCGGCTGACCCGACCGGTTCGGAAACTCATGGGGGCGGGGCTTCGGCTCCGCCCCTTCGCGCGTCCGCTCAGCGCTTGCGGTCGAGGAGGCCGGAGACCACCCGGGCGGTGTAGTCGACCATCGGCACGATGCGCGCGTAGTTCAGGCGCGTCGGCCCGATGACGCCCACCACGCCGACGATCTTCTGCGAGCCGTCGCGGAAGGGCGCCGCGATCATCGACGAGCCTGAGAGGGAGAACAGCTTGTTCTCCGAGCCGATGAAGATCCGCACCCCCTCGCCGCCCTCGGCCCGCGACAGGAGTTCGATCACGTCCTTCTGGGTCTCGAGGTCGTTGAACAGCAGGCGGATGCGCTCGAGGTCCTCGGCCGCGCGCAGGTCGTCGAGGAGGTTGGCCTGACCGCGCACGATGAGCTGGCGCGCATCCGAGGGGCCAACGCTCACCGCGAGGCCGGCATCGACCAGGCGCTCGGTGATGACGTCGAGCTCGCGCTTCATCGCCTGCCGGCCCGATTCGATCTCCGCCCGCAACGTTCCGAGGGTCCGGCCCTGCAGCCGGGCGTTCAGGTAGTTCGAGGCCTCCTGGAGAGCGCTGGCCGGCAGGCCCGGCGGCAGGTCGAGGAGGCGGTTCTCCACCGAGCCGTCGTCGGAGACGAGCACGACCAGGGCCCGCGTCGGATCGAGGCGCACGAACTCGATGTGCTTGAGATGGACGTTGGTCTTGGTGGTCAGGACCACGCCGGCGCCGCGGGAGATGCCCGAGAGCAGCATCGAGGCCTCGGCGAGGGCGGAATCGAAGGTGTGGCCCGAGGCGGCCGCGCGCATCTGCGCCTCGATCCGCTCCTGCTCCTCACGGCCGACATCGCCGAGTTCGAGCATGGCATCGACGAAGAAGCGCAGGCCCTGCTCCGTGGGCAGGCGCCCCGCGGAGGCGTGCGGCGCGAAGATGAGACCGGAATGCTCCAGGTCCGCCATGACGTTGCGGATCGAGGCCGGCGACAGCGCCATCGGCAGGATGCGGGCGAGGTTGCGCGAGCCGACGGGCTCACCGGTCGTCAGATAGCTCTCGACGATCTGCCGGAAGATCTCGCGCGAACGCTCGTTCAGCGCACTGAGCACCTGCATCTGCTGCGATGTCGAGAAGGGGCGGGCGGGCTCTGTCACGATCCATTCCTGAGGCGGAGAGTGTGACGATCTCCAGTGCTTTACACAATGCTTCCCGCGGTCACTCCCCGGGGGACATCACGCGGCCCGGAAGAAACAGCTTGGCCGTGTGAGGCGTTCCGCGCGGTTCGTGCGTTGCCCTAGCCCATCGTCGAAGGCGGGCCGCGAGGCCGGGCCGACGGCGACGGGACCTTTCCGATATCCACCTTGCCGTATCGCACAGAGGAGTGACCATCCCATGAGACCCACCGCCCGATCCGGTCTGATCAAGTCCCTTGCCATCGTCCTGGCGATGGTCGGTGCGATGCTCTTCGGGGCGCCGCAGGGCGCTCAGGCCGCCCCCGGCATCGTCTCGACCGAGGTCGCCGGCTCCGCCGCCGCCATCACCGACGTGCAATATGGCGGCCACATGCGTCACCACGGCCGCGGCTACCGCCACCATCACCACCATGGCCGCCACTTCGGCCATCGTCACCACCGCCACTTCGGCCACCATCACGGCCGGCACCACGGCCACCACTACGGTCATCGCCGCTACCGCTACTGATCGGAAGCCCGGGCCGGCTCCCCAGCCGCCAGGCCTGCCTTGTCGGGGCGACCCTCGCCTCGTCGGGCCGACTCTTGCCGGGCGATCCCCCAAACCGTAAAGCCGCTCTCCATCACATCCGGAAGGAGAGCGGCATGCGGCCCTCGAAGCGCGCGACCGACGAACTGCGCAACGTCACCCTGGAGCGCGCCGTCTCCCGCCACGCCGAGGGTTCCTGCCTCGTCAGCTTCGGCGACACCAAGGTGCTCTGCACGGCCACCCTGGAGGAGCGCGGCCCCGGCTGGCTGCGCGGCTCGGGCAAGGGCTGGGTCACGGCCGAATACGCCATGCTGCCCCGCGCCACCCACGAGCGCACCCGGCGCGAGGTGAATTCCGGCAAGCCGTCCGGCCGGACCCAGGAGATCCAGCGCCTGATCGGCCGGTCCCTCCGCGCCGTCACCAATCTGCCGGCCATCGGCGAGCGCCAGATCACCGTCGATTGCGACGTGATCCAGGCCGATGGCGGCACCCGCACCGCCGCGATCACCGGGGCCTGGGTCGCCCTGCACGATTGCTTCACCTGGATGCGCGGCCGCTCGATCATCTCGGTCGACCCCCTGCGCGACCACGTGGCCGCGGTCTCCTGCGGCATCTACAAGGGCAAGCCCGTCCTCGACCTGGACTACGCCGAGGATTCCGGGGCCGAGACGGACGCCAACTTCGTCATCACGGGCACCGGCGGCCTCGTCGAGGTGCAGGGCACCGCCGAGGGCAAGCCCTTCTCCGAGGAGGAGCTGTTCGAGCTGCTGCGGCTCGCCAAGGGCGGCACCCAGTCCCTGGTCGCCCTCCAGAAGCAGGCCGTGGCACCGGGAGCCTCCGCATGAGCGGGCATCGCATCCTCACCGGCCGCGTCGTCATCGCGACCCACAATGCCGGCAAGCTCGTGGAGATGCGCGAACTGCTGGCGCCATTCGGCGTCGACGCGGTCTCGGCGGGCGAACTCGGGCTGCCCGAGCCCGACGAGACCGGCACGATGTTCGCCGAGAACGCCGCCATCAAGGCGCTCGCCGCCGCGACGGCCTCCGGCCTGCCGGCCTTCGCCGACGATTCCGGGCTCTGCGTCAACGCGCTGGACGGGGCGCCGGGGCTGTTCTCGGCGCGCTGGGCCGGTCCGTCCAAGGACTTTTCCGGCGCCATGGCCCGCATCGCCACGGAGCTCGACAAGCGCGGCGCCACGACCCGGCGGGCGCATTTCGTCTCCGCCCTGGTGATCGCCTGGCCGGACGGCCACACCGAGACCTTCGAGGGCCGGGTCTTCGGCGAACTGGTGCCGCCGCGCGGGGCGAGCGGCTTCGGCTACGATCCGATGTTCCTGCCCGACGGCTACGACCGCACCTTCGGCGAGATCTCCTCGGAGGAGAAGCACGGGGTCGACTGGCAGACCGGCAACGCCCTCTCGCACCGCGCCCGCGCCTTCGTGCTCCTGGCGCAGACCTGCCTGCGGCGCCCTTGAGACCGGCGCCGGGATTGCCAAAGCGCGGTCCCGCGCGCACATCCGCCCCATGACGTGCGCCCCATGACCGAACCGACAGGCCCGGACCACCCGACCCGCGACGCGGGCTTCGGGGTCTACGTGCACTGGCCCTTCTGCGCCTCGAAGTGCCCCTATTGCGACTTCAACAGCCACGTGCGCCACGCGCCCGTGGACGAGGGGCGCTTCCTGCAGGCCTTCCGGGCCGAGATCGCCCATGTGGCGGCGCACACGCCCGGCCGGACCGTGTCCAGCGTGTTCCTCGGCGGCGGCACGCCTTCCCTGATGCAGCCCGCCACGGTCGCGGGGCTGCTCGACGCCATCGGGGGCGCCTGGACCGTGGCGCCGGGTGTCGAGGTCACGCTGGAGGCCAACCCGACGAGCGTCGAGGCGACGCGCTTCCGCGGCTACCGGGCCGCCGGCGTCAACCGCGTCTCCCTCGGCGTCCAGGCCATGGACGACGTCTCGCTCAAACGGCTCGGACGCCTGCACAGCGCGGCGGAAGCCATGGCGGCGGTGCGCGTCGCCGCGGCGCATTTCGAGCGCTACTCCTTCGACCTGATCTATGCGCGCCCCGACCAGAGCCCGGCCGCCTGGCGGGCCGAGCTCGAGGGCGCCATCGCCCGGGCGGCGGAGCACCTGTCGCTCTACCAGCTCACCATCGAGCCGGGCACACCGTTCTACGGCCTCGCCGCCGCCGGCAAGCTGGTCCCGCCCGACGACGATTCCGCGCGCGCCCTCTACGACGTGACGCAGGAGGTCTGCGACCGGGCCGGTCTGCCGGCCTACGAGATCTCCAATCACGCCCGGCCGGGCGCGGAATCGCGCCACAACCTGCTGTACTGGCGCTACGGCGAATATGCGGGCATCGGCCCCGGCGCCCATGGCCGCCTCCTCGGGGAAGCGGGCCGGATCGGCACCGTCACCGAGCGGACCCCGGAAGCCTGGCTCGCCAAGGTGGAGGCCCAAGGCCACGGCATCGTCGAGACCGAGGCCCTCGCGCCCTCCGACCAGGGCGACGAGTTCCTGATGATGGGCCTGCGCCTGCGCGAGGGCATCGATCCGGGGCGCTACGCCGCCCTCAAGGGGCGCGCCCTGGATGCCGATCGGATCGACGACCTCGTCGCCGAGGGGCTGATCGCGCGCGGACCCGACGGCCGCATCGCCGCGACGCCGGCCGGCGCGCCGGTGCTCAACGCCCTGGTGGCGGCGCTCGCCGCCTAATCAGGTCCCCGAGGGGCCGAGCGTGCGGGGGGCCGGGCTGACGATCGCGGGCGCGCCGGAGCGGATCTCGTGGACCGCCAGCGCCCGGTCGCTCGGGCCGTCCGGCCGGAACCGGAAGGTCCCGTCCACGCCGGAGAAGCCGGAGGGGTTGGTCAGCGTGCTGTCGGCGAAGCGCTGCGAGCCGAACTGGCGCGACAGCGCCGCCATCAGCGACACCGCGTCATAGGCCAGGGTGGCGACGCGCGGCGGCACGGCGCCGAAGCGCGCCTGGTAGCGCTGCGAGAAGCCGTTGAAGCCGGCGGCGTCCGGCGCCGCGAACCAGCCGCCCTGAAGGGCGGGCAGCGCGAACACGCGGGGATCGTTCCAGACGGCGGTGCCGATCGGCCGGACGCGGCCGGGGACGAATCCGGCCTTGGTCAGGGCGGGGGCGACGGTGGCGAGACCGTCCGGCGTGTCGGGGATGAAGAGCGCGTCGGCCTGGGCCGCGGGCCCGGTGATCAGCCCGCCGAGGCGCCCGATGGCCGGGGCCGGGTTGCCGACGGGATAGCGCTCGATCGCCACGAGGCGCGCGCCCTTGCGGGCCACCGCCTCGCGGAACTGGGCCTCGACGGCATTGCCGTAGCTCGAATCCGGGATCATCGCCGCGAAGGACTTGCGGCCGGCGGCGACGGATTCGTCGACCACCCGGTCGACCTCGGCCTGGGGCAGGAAGCTCAGGAGGTAGGTGCCGCGCGCGGCCACCCCGGCATCCGTCGAGAAGGCGATGAGGGGCTTGCCCGCGGCACGGACCACGCCGGCCGCCGCCTGGACGTTGGCGGCGAAGAGCGGGCCGAGGACCAGCTCGGCCCCGTCCGCCACCGCCGCCTGCGCCGCCTCGCGCGCGCCGTCCGGCGCGCCGCGATCGTCCTTCACCAGGATCTGCAGGTCGGGCTTCTGGAAATCCTCGATGGCGAGTTCGGCCGCGTTGCGCATCGCCGTGCCCACCGCCGCGCCCGGCCCGGTGAGCGGCACCACCAGGGCGACCTTCACCGATCCGGTACCGATCCGTCCTCCCGCGGCGGGAACCGGCGCCGGCGTGGCCTCGGCGTCGGCCTGTGGCGGCGGCACGCGGTTCGAGAAGCGGCCGCCACCATCCGGACCGCCGACGCAGGCTGCGAGCAGAAGCGATGTCGAGATCCCGACGAGCCCCGATTTCAGCCTGTTCGCGCGCGTCATCGGTGGCCCCCCTGTCGCCGGCTGACGACCCACGCTTGCAGTCTAGGGGCCAAAAGTAAATGTGAGCCGACGCCCTGCCGTGCATTCCGCAGCGGGGGCCGATCGTGGCAAGGTCCGGCCATGACCCAGAAGATCGATCCTCGTCCCCGGCGGCGCCGCGACCCGGCCGCCCCGGGCTCCGGCGCCCGCCCGCCCGCCACCTTCACGGCCTTCGGCCTCGCCGCGGAAGCCGAGGCGATCGAGCCCGGCCTGCACGTGGTGGCGACCCCGATCGGAAACCTGAAGGACGTCTCGTTCCGCGCGCTGGCGACGCTGGCCGCCGCCGATGCGGTGCTGGCCGAGGACACGCGCGTCACCCGCACGCTGCTGATGCATTACGGGATCACGACGCCCCTGGTGGCCTATCACGAGCATTCCAACGCGGCCGTGCGCGAGCGGATGATCGCGCGGATGCAGGCCGGCGAGGCCCTGGCCCTGGTCTCCGACGCGGGCACGCCCCTCGTCTCCGATCCCGGCTTCAAGCTGGTTCAGGCGGCGATCGAGGCGGGCCTCGCCGTGACGCCCATCCCCGGCCCCTCGGCGGTGATGACCGCGATCGTCGCCGCGGGTCTTCCCACGGACCGGTTCTTCTTCGAGGGTTTCCTGCCGGCGAAATCGGGCGCCCGGCGCAACCGCATGGAGGCGCTGGGGCGCATCCCCGGGACCCTCGTGCTGTTCGAATCTCCCCATCGCCTGCCCGAGATGCTGGTCGACGCCGTGGAGGTCCTCGGGGCGACCCGCCCGGCCGCCGTCGCACGCGAACTGACCAAGCTCTACGAGACGATCCGGCGCGGCAGCCTGGGGGCTCTCGCCGCCCTCTACGCGGAGGAGGGCGCGCCCAAGGGCGAGGTGGTGGTGATCATCGGCACGCAGGAGGAGGCAGCGGACGAGGCGCAGACCGATGCGGGCATCGACGCGGCCCTGACGGCCGCGCTGGCCCGACACTCGATCAAGGACGCCGCGACCCTGGTGGCGGAGGAGACCGGCCAGCCCCGCCGCATCGTGTATGCCCGTGCCCTCGCCCTGGCCCGGCGCGACGATGAGGGCTGAGGGCGGCGCCGCCGAGCGCCGGCGCAGCACCGAGTTGCGCGGCCGCACGGCCGAGACCCTGGCGCTCCTCGCTCTCATGCTGAAGGGCTATCGGCCGCTCGGGTCGCGCTTCCGCGCGGCGGGGGGCGAGATCGACCTGATCGTCCGACGCGGGGCGACGATCGCGTTCGTCGAGGTGAAGGCGAGGGGGACGCTGGAGGCGGCGCAGGGCGCCATCGACGCCCGCAAGGTCGCGCGCTTCTCGCGCGCCGCCCGGGCCTGGATCAGCCGGCATCCGTCGACCGATGCCGCGACCTTCCGGGCGGATGCGGTGTTCGTCTCGCCGCGGGCCTGGCCCCGGCACGTGGCCGACGCCTTTCCGATCCGGTGAGATCAGGCGCGCGCGGCGGCGACCGCGGCGATCAGCGTCCGCTTGAGGTCGGCCTGGCTGAACGGCTTCTGGACGACCGGGCGCTCCCGGAACGGCTCGCGGATGCCGGCGCCGCCATAGCCCGTCGAGAACACGATCGGAAGGTTGCGCTTCACGATGGCCTCGGCCACCGGATAGATCGGCTCGCCGGCGACGTTGACGTCGAGGATGGCGACCTCGAAAGTCTCGTTCTGCGCCATCTCGAGGGCGGTCGACAGACGCGCGGCGGGTCCGACCACCGTGCAGCCGAAATCGAGCAGCATGTCCTCGAGCAGCATCGAGATCGCAGCCTCGTCCTCGACGACAAGCACGCGAGCCCCGTTGAGAAGGTCTTCGTCCACTTGAGCACTCACGCCGGGGCTTCTTCCCTTCGATCCGTTCGGAATTCCGAAATCCCTTCCGCGGAAGGTCTTCGGATGTTCGCTCCCACCGTGTGCAAACGGCCCCGCGTCTCGCGAACGATCCAGGGTCCGGGCGAGACCGCAAGGCACACTGACCGGCCCGGCACGGATCGAGCCGTCGCCCGTTCCGCGGGGCGTGTCAAGCGCCTGACGGTCGCCGGAGGCCGTGGGAGCGCAAGCAATGTTACGGTCTGATACATTTCTGCGTCGCCGGCACCCATCGGTAGGCAGCGCCCCCTCGCGCGCCAACAACCTATGTTAACCCCACGCGTGCCTGTGCGGGACCCGACGCGGCGCGAAGCGCTGGTCTGGCTCGGCCTCGCCGGGACCCCGGTCGCCGGTCCGGCCGCGGCGGACGCGCCGCTCGTGGTGGCCTCGAAGAGCGATACCGAAGGCGCCCTCACGGGGGCGATGATCGCCCGAGTCCTGGAACGCCTCGGCCTGCCCGTCCTGCGCAAGCTCGGGCTCGGGCCGACCCTGATCGTCCGCAACAGCCTGCTGTCGGGCGAGATCTCGATCTATCCCGAATATACCGGCAACGGCGCCTTCTTCACCGGGACCGAGACCGACCCGGTCTGGAAGTCGCCGCAGGGCGCCTACGAGACGATCCGGCGGAAGGATGCCGAGCGCGGCCTCGTCTGGCTGACGCGGGCGCCGGCCAACAACACCTGGCTCATCGCCGTCAACGGCGCGCTCGCCCGGCGCGAACGTCTCGCGACGATGGCCGACTTCGCCGGTGCGGTCCGCCGCGGCGTGATCGCGCTCGCGGCCTCCACCGAGTTCGTGGAGAGTCCGGCGGCCCTGCCGGCCTTCGAGGCGGCCTACGGCTTTGCTCTGCCCCTCGACCGCATCGTCAGCCTGCCCGGCGGCGACACCTTGGTGACCGCACGGGCCGCCGCGCAAGGCATCAGCGGCGTGAATGCCGGCATGGTCTACGGGACGGACGGCGCGCTCTCGGCCCTCGATCTCGTCGTGATGAGCGATCCCCTCGGCGCCCAGATCGTCTACGAGGTCGCCCCCGTGATCCGAAAGGCCGACCTTGCGCGCCACCCCGGGATCGCCCCGGCCCTCGCACGGGTCTTCACGCGCCTCGATGCGGAAACCCTGCGGCGGCTCAACGCCCGCATCACCGTGGACGGCGAGGTCGCCGACGCGGTGGCGGACCGCTTCCTGGCCGAGAACGGATTGTTGCCGTGACGGCCGATCCGCGCCAGGGCGGGACGGGCCGCGCCGGGATTCGTCCGCTCCTCGCGGCGACGGCGTGGTTCGGCGCCCTGGCCATCGCCCTGACGCGCCTGCCCCTCCTGAGCGTCGCCGAGAACCGGCTCGCCCTCGGACATCCGGTGACGGGTCTCGCGGCCCTCGGCACGACGGGCTTCGTCGTGCTGGCGCTGGGCGCCGGCGCCATCGGCCTCGCCGCGACTTCGCGGGGGCGCGGCGGGGCGGCGGCGGCCGTCCTGCTGCTGGTCCTCGCCACGCTCCTGCTCGGACAGGGCCTCGGGAGGGGCGCCGCCCTGTCCCTGGCCGGCCTTCCCCCGGCGGCCCGGACCAGCCTCGGCCCGGGGTGCTGGCTGGCGCTGGCCCTCCTCGGCGGCGCCCTCGGCCTCGCCGTCCGCCGCGCGCGCATCCCCGGCCTCGGCCTCGCTACGGGCGTGCTCCTGAGCCTCGCCCTGGCGACGGTGGGCCGAATGGGCGCCTTCGACGCTCTCTCGCTCGCCGTCGAGTACGCGGCCCGGCGCGGGACGGTGAACGCGGCGATCGCAGAACACCTCGCCCTCGCGGGCGCCGCGCTGCTCCTCGCCTGCCTCCTGGCGGTCGGATTGTCGCTGACGCGGCGCGGGCAGGGGCTCGTGGCCCTGGTGCTCGGCGGGCTCCAGGTCGTGCCCGCCGTCGCTCTCCTCGGCGCGATGGTCGCCGCGATGGCGGGCCTCCTGCGCGCCGTCCCGGCCCTGCGCGACCTCGGCCTCTCGGCCCTCGGTCCCGTTCCGGCCGTCGTCGCCATCGCCGCCTACCTGGCGCTGCCGCTCTGGCGCGGCCTCGCCCTGGCCCTGCGGGCGCCCGACGCCGACACCCTCCAGGCCGCCGAGGCCGTGGGCCTCTCGCGCGGGCAGATCCTGGCCCGGATCCGCCTGCCGATCGGAGCGCCGATCCTCGTCGGCGCCGTCCGCGTCGCCGCCGTGCAGGGCCTCGGCCTCGCCACCCTCGGCGCCCTGGTCGGCGGCGGCGGCCTCGGACGCATCGTCTTCGACGGCATGGCGCAGTTCGCCCCCGATCTGATCCTCCTCGGCGCGATCCCCGTGGTGGTGCTCTCGCTCCTGGCCGAGCGGGGACTCAGCCGGCTCGAGGCGGCCGCGCGGCGGCGGTGGCACGCATGAGGAACTTGGACGTCGAGAAAACCTCGGGGATGAAGCCGCCGCGTATGTCGCCCGCCCTCGGCTTCGCCCTGACGGGTCTGGTCCTGGCGGGCGCCAGCCACCCCGCCGTGGCCGGCTGGATCACCGAGGCCCTGGGGGAGCCCGCGCACCGTCCGCTGGCGGTGGGACGCCTCCTCGACCTGACACGCGCGCATCTCGTCCTCGCCGGAACCGGCCTCGCCCTCGTGGCCGTCCTCGGCATCGGCCTCGGGATCCTGGTGACGCGACGCTTCGCCGAGCCGTGGCGGCCGGCGATCGACGGCCTCGCGGCGGCCGCGCAGGCGGTCCCGCCGGTCGTCGTGGTGGCGCTCGCCCTTCCGGTGCTCGGGTTCGGCGGACCGCCGACGCTGCTCGCCCTCGTCGCCTACGGCATCATGCCGGTGCTGCGCGGGACGGCAGGCGCGATCGCCGGCGTGCCTCCCGAAATCCGCGAGGCCGGGCGGGCGATCGGCCTGAACCGGCTCCAGATCCTGTGCCGGATCGAGCTGCCGCTGGCCGCTCCCGACATCGTCGAGACCCTGCGGACCGCGCTGGTGCTGGCCATCGCCACGGCCGCCGTCGGTGCCCTGGCGGGCGCCTCGACCCTGGGTACGCCCATCGTGGCGGGCCTGCAGAACCAGAACACCGTGGCGATGCTCCAGGGCACCGCCGCCACGGCCGCCCTGGCCTTCCTCGCCGACGCCGCGCTCCTGGCGGGCGTCGGCCGGTGGCGGTCTACTCGTCCTTGAACACCACTTGCGCGCCGCGGCTGACGCGGTTGGCCAGGTCGCGCGCATCCCAGTTCGTCAGCCGGATGCAGCCGTGGGATTCGGTCTTGCCGACCTTCTCCGGCTCCGGCGTGCCGTGGATGCCGTAGGACGGGATCGACAGGTCGATCCAGACCACCCCGACCGGGTTGTTCGGCCCCGGCGGGATCGTGAACTTGGTCTTCGCCTTGACGCCGGCGAACTGGTATTTCGGGTCGTAGGTGTAGGTCGGTGCGTAGGCGACGCCCTCGACCTTCGCCTCGCCGGACGGCGCCGGCTTCTCCTCGCTGCCGATCGAGGCGGGATAGAACGCCACCAGCGTCCCGTCCTTGTCGAAGGCGCGCACGTTCCGGCTCTCCTTGTCGACCTCGATCCGGGTCACGTCCTTCGCATCGCGTTCCTTGAGGTCGGTGGCCTGGGCGCCCGAATCCTTGGCCTCGGCCGCCTTGGCCTCGTCGCGCCTGGCTTCCTTCCTGGTCGACTCCTTGGCCTGCTTCTTCGCGGCCTTCTCCTCCGCCGTCGGCTTGCCGGTCTCCAGCGGCTTCACCGCCGCAACCAGGATCTTCGTGCCGGCCTTGCCGAAATCGGCGTCGGGATTGAGCGCGCCGAGAAGATCGGGGGACATGTGGAAGCGCTCGGCCAGCATCTCGCGCGGGCTGGTGTAACCCAGCGCATCGAGGTCGGCCTGGTCCTCCATCTTCGGCGGCATCTTCTCGACGAACGGCCCGGCCGCGTCGGCCTCCGTGATCGCGTACTCCGTCAGCACCGGATCGTGGCTGGTGGCCTGCAGCTTGTCGGCGAGGTTCGGCCTGATCTCCGTCTCGGGCTTCAACCCGTTGGCGGCGGCGAAGGCCGCCACGGCGCCGCGGAGGTTGTCACCGTCGCGCCCATCGATGGCGCCGGGCGAGAAGTGGGCGCGATCGAGGAGCACCTGCGCCTTGATCAGAGCGGGCTCGGGCCGCTTCGCGCCGCTGCGCTTGGCCGCCTCACCCTTCGCCACCTCGCCCTTGTCCGCCTTCTTGGTGTCGCTCTTCGTCGCGTCCCCCGCCGGTGCCAACGCGGCGGATTCCACCGCCTCGCGCGTCAGGGCCGGCGCCTCCGCCTTGTCTTTCGTCTCGGCGCGCGCTCCGCCCGCCAGCGTGACCAGGGTCAGGACCGCGAGGCCGCCGATCCGTGTCGAAGGATACCTGATCACCGAAGAACTCCCGCGCTATCCGCCTGATTGCGCAGGAGTAAGTGCGCTGGGCGGTTCCGCGTTCCCCCCTCACTGACACAGGCGGTGACCGGCGTTTCGCTGCCGCTCGTCGAGGTGGAGATGATTGGCATGGGCCGCATCCGAGCCCGGGCCGAGGACCGTGCGGAAGAAGTCGCAGGCCCGGCCCCGCACCGCACCGAGGAAGGTCGCCTCGGGCGTCCCCTCGGGCGCGGCCAGCACGGAGATCGCCGGGCGGTTGGCGAAGGTGAAGCCCATCACGTCGACGCCGTTGGCGAAGCTGTGCTCGCTCAGCTTGGCGTCGGGATCGTGATTCTGGCCCCGGCACTCGTAGGAGGTGCCGATCGTCAAACCCTTGAGCGGTTGGCCGAGGTCGCGTTCGGCGGCGACCTGCGCTTCCGTCGCCCAGCGGGCGAGGGATTCGGCCGCGGCGCAGACCAGGGTCACGGGGGGCGTCAGGGCGAGGTCGTCGGCGAGCGCCGTGACCTTGAGGGGCTTGGCGGCCCCGCACTGGCCGTTCGTGACGGCCGGCAGGGGCTCGAACCGGGCGCCCAGACGCTCCAGGCGGCGCCGGCAGGCGCTGTCGTCGACGGGCGCGACCGTGATCGCCAGCGCGGGGGCCGAGAGTTCGGCCGGGCGCGGCGGCGGGGCCGGCATCTCGGCGCCTTCCGCCGGCTTCACCGGCTCGGGCTCGCGGGCCTTCGCCGACGCCGCGGGCGCCGGAACCGCGGGTGGCGAGAGTTCGGGCGGGCGCTCGGGCGGGCGCGGGGCCTCGGTCGGTACCGGCGCCGGCGCCGGGGCCGGCGTCGCGAGTTCCGGCGGGCGCTGGGGCGGCTCCGGCGGCGGCATCGGGATCGCGGTGGCGTCGGAGGGCACGCCCTTCTGCTCGGCCATCGCGGCGCCGGTCAGGACGACCCCGCCCGAGAGGGCGAGGATCGCGGCCGCGGCGCGGGGAAGAGCGTGGCGGTGGCGCAGGGGCATCTCGTTCCCGATCCGGTTCGTCGACATCGGTCCGCCGAGACGGGTCGATCGGAACCGGTCGATCGCGGCGGACGGCCTGTAACGGCCGAGACGGCCGCAGGGTTCGAGCGAGCGGAAGCGTGACGGATGGCGCCCCGCGACGCCGCCGACCGCGCGCATGGCTTTGCGCTTCGCGCCCACGTGCTTACCTTGCGGCACGATGCGCGACGAACCGCACGAAGGAACGCGAATGACCATTGGCACGCCCGACGCTTCCCAGGAGACCGCTCAGGAGACCGCCGCCGCCCCGGCGCAGATCGGGCCGTTCGCGGAGCGGACCTGGTCGACGCCGCACGGATTGCCGCCCTTCGAGCAGATCGCGCCGGTCCATTACCTTCCGGCCTTCGAGGCCGCGCTCGCCAGCCACCGGGCCGAGATCGACGCCATCGCGGCGGAGACGAGCCCGGCACGCTTCGACAACACGGTCGCGGCCCTGGAGCGGGCCGGGCACGACCTCGACCGCGTCGCCTCGGTGTTCTTCAACCTGAGCGGCAGCCACACCAATCCCGAACTCCAGGCCGTCGAGCGTGCCATCACGCCCCGCCTCGCCCGCCACGGCAGCGCGATCTACCTGGACGCGGCGCTCTGGGCGCGCATTTCCGCCGTCGATGCCGAGGCCGAGCAACTCGGGCCGGAGGAGCGGCGGGTGCTCGAGCGCTACCGGACCCGATTCCGCCGCTCGGGCGCCGACCTCGCGCCGGAGGCCAAGGCCCGGATGGCCGAGATCGCCGCGCGCATGGCCGAGCTCGGCACCACCTTCAGCCAGAACCTCCTCGCGGACGAGAGCGCCTTCGCGCTGCCCCTGGAGACCGAGGACGACCTCGCCGGCCTGCCGCCCTTCCTGCGCGCCGCCGCCGCCTCGGCCGCCCGCGAGCGGGGCGGCGCGCACGGCCACGTCATCACCCTGTCGCGCTCGCTGATCGAGCCGTTCCTGGTCTTCTCCACCCGCCGCGACCTGCGCGAGAAGGCCTACGAGGCCTGGACCCGCCGCGGCGAGGGCGGCGGCGCCACGGACAACCGTGGCATCATCGCGGAGATCGTCTCCCTGCGGGCCGAGCGCGCGCGCCTGCTCGGCTATGACAGCTTCGCGCATTTCAAGCTCTCGGACTCGATGGCCGGGTCGCCCGACCGGGCGATGGACCTGCTGCGCAACGTCTGGACGCCGGCCCACCACCAGGCCGCCGCCGAGCGCGACCGGCTCCAGGCCCTGGTCCAGGCCGAGGGCCATAACTTCGACCTCGCCAAGCACGACTGGCGCCACTACGCCGAGAAGCTGCGCCGGGCCGAGCACGACCTCGACGAAAGTGAGATCAAGCCGTACCTGCCCCTCGACGGCGTCATCGCGGCGGCCTTCGACACGGCCGAGCGGCTGTTCGGCCTGCGCTTCACGGAACTGCCCGACGTGCCGCGCTACCATCCGGACGTGCGCGCCTGGACCGTGCGCAACGCCGACGGCTCGGAGGTCGGCCTGTTCCTCGGCGATTACTTCGCCCGCGCCACGAAGCGCAGCGGCGCCTGGATGAGCGCCTTCCGCTCGCAGGAGCGGCTCAACGGCGACATCAAGCCGATCATCGTCAACGTGATGAACTTCGCGCGTGCCCCGGAGGGCGAGGCGACGCTGCTTTCCTTCGACGATGCCCGCACCCTGTTCCACGAGTTCGGCCATGCCCTGCACGGGCTCCTGTCCGACGTGACCTACCCGATGCTGGCGGGCACCGCGGTCGCGGGCGACTTCGTCGAATTGCCATCGCAGCTCTACGAGCACTGGCTCGAACAGCCGGAGGTGCTGCGCAAGCACGCCCGGCACCACCGCACCGGCGAGCCGATGCCGGAGGACCTGCTGAAGCGACTGCTCGCGGCCCGGACCTTCAACCAGGGCTTCGCGACGATCGAGTACACGTCGTCGGCCATCGTCGACATGACGCTGCACCTGTCGAGTGGCGGCGAAGACGGTCTCGACGTGACCGCCTTCGAGGCGGACGCCCTGAAGCGCATCGCCATGCCGGCGGAGATCTCGATGCGGCACCGGACGCCGCACTTCGCGCACATCTTCTCCGGCGACGGCTATGCCGCCGGCTACTACAGCTATCTCTGGTCGGAAGTCCTCGACGCCGATGCGTTCGACGCCTTCCGCGAGGCCGGCGACATCTTCCACCCGGAGACGGCGGCCCGCCTGCGCAAGTACGTGTACGGGGCCGGCAACCTGCGCGATCCGGGGGAGGCCTACACCGCCTTCCGCGGCCGGCTGCCGAGCATCGACCCGCTCCTGCGCCAGCGGGGGCTCGCGGCCTGAGAACAGGGTAACGGTTTCGTAAAGAAACAGCCTTAACCAATGCTTCCTGCCCCATCAGGATGCATTGGTCATGACGGATAAGGTCCTCGCGGCGTCGGCGGAACCCTCGCCCGACACCCTGCTCAAGCAAGCGATCCTCGGCGCCCGCGCCTCGGCCGAGAAGGCCGCGGCGGCGCCGGCCGAGACCGGCGGGGCCCGGACGGGCAGGTTCCGCGTCGAACCACGCCTCCTCGCCGTCGCTGCGGCAAGCCTCGGTCTCGGTTCGCTCCTGGGCGCGGGCGCGATGGGCCTCGCGGCCCCGCGCGGCGCGGATGGCGGCGAGACCCTGGCGCAGATCCGCCACCAGATGGAGATCGGCCGCACGGAATCCGAGCACCAGGTCGAGCGCCTGGCCAAGGGGCTCGCGCAGCTTCAGGACAATGCGGAGGCCGCCCGCACGGAAGCCAAGGCCCGCCACGCGAACCTCGCCGAGCGCCTCGGCCGGGCCGAGCAGAGCCTCACCACGAAGTTCGCCGCCACCGGTGACCGCCTCGAACAGGCCGAGAAGGACCAGACCGCACGGTTGGCGGCCCTCACGGCCCAGATCGAGAAGCGCGCCGCCGCTCCGGTCCCCGCCTTGGCGCCCCAGGCGGCCAAGCCGATGGCTCCGGAGCCCACCGAGACCGGGACGATCCCGGACAAACCGAAGCCGTCGCCGGCCGAGGGTTGGGCCGTGCGCGAGGTCTACGATGGCGTGGCGGTGCTGGAGGATCGCAAGCGGCGACTCGTCGAAGTCGGCCTTGGCGACACCGTCCCGGGCGTCGGACGAATCGAAAACATCGAGCGGCGCGGCAAGACCTGGGTCGTCGTCACGAAGCAGGGAACGATCACGCCGCAGGCTTGGTGAGGCGGATGCGGGCCGGTGCCGTCAATCGGCGCGTGGCGGCGACCTAGCAGGGTGTTGAAGAAGTCCGTGGCGTGCCAGGGGTTGGCATGATTCACTGCTCCCTGGCAGTAAACGGGGAAGGCAGATGCGGGGCTCGGATCGGCGTTCGGGGGCGTTGTTCTCGTATGTGGACCTGGAAGCTCGGGTCCGGTCCGATCATCCTCTGCGGGCCATCCGGCAACTGACGGACGAGGCGCTGGTGGCCCTGAGCGGGTCGTTCTCGGCACTCTATGCGACTCGGATGGGTCGTCCGTCGATCCCGCCCGAGATGCTGCTGCGGGCTATGCTCCTGCAGGCGTTCTACTCGATCCGCTCGGAGCGGCAGCTGATGGAGCGGCTGGAGTTCGACCTGTTGTTCCGCTGGTTCGTAGGGCTGGGCATCGACGATCAGGCCTGGGATCATTCGAGCTTCACCCGGAACCGGGACCGGCTCCTGGCCGGTGAGATCGCGGCCCAGTTCCTGGCCGCCGTGCTGGCCCGGCCCCGGGTCAGGCGGCTTCTGTCCAGCGACCACTTCAGCGTCGATGGCACGCTGATCGAGGCCTGGGCGTCGATCAAGAGCTTCAAGCCCAAGGATCAGGGCGGCAACGATCAAGGGAAAGATCCGCCGCCGCCGTCCG
>NZ_JBKEZQ010000043.1:0-18767 GCF_053345175.1 Methylobacterium sp. M6A4_1b | reverse complement strand
GCAGTCTGCGAGAACGAGGTTAGGGGGTCAGAATTGGACGCCGATCCCCCGCCTCACGGGGTCAAAGTTGCACGCCGAAACACACGCGTCTCGGGGAATACCGGCGTCGACCTCAGATGCTCGCGGAACCATTCCGCCGACCAGACGCCAGTTTAGTACGGTCGTACTAAATTCTATGGGCCTGTCAAGCATGCAGAGCTGCTGGCGGCTCCACCTTCCTACCCAGACCGCGTTCAGAAGGTCTCGACTCAAGGCCTCACTTCCATCTCCCAGGACCATGCGCTTCGATGCTGGCGGAGCAGATCGAGATAGGTCCGTGCAATCACGTCTGGATCTAGAGAGCTGTCATGACGATCGTTAGGGTCGGTGTGGCCGGCCGGACGGACGCGACCATCGAAAACGATGTGTGCGACGTGGATACCCTTCGGGACAACTTCGCGTGCGGCGCTCTACGCCAGTCCCCGCAGGGCAAACTTATTCATGGCAAACGGCGCCGAGCGCGAGAAGCCTTTCACGCCGTCGGTGGGTCCGGTCAGCAGGATCGCTTCTTTGCCTGTAGGGATCAAACGCTTGGCTGCCTGCTGGACCGAATAGAAGGCGCCGAGCGCCGAGACGCCAACGGCTCGCCTAACCTCCTGGGGATCGAGACCCGGGATCGGGCCGCGAACCCGGCCGCTCGCGTTGTAGATCACGACTTCGGGGCACCGATCCGTGCTTCGATTTCGGCCGCATGGGCGGCATCGACCTTCAACGCGATCGCCCCCGTCTCTGCGGCGAGCGGCGTGAGCTTGTCGACGTTCCGCGCTGCGACCGCTACCTACAGGCCGACCGAACGGAAAAGGTGGGTCAGGAATCCGCTTATGCCAGACCCTGCTCCAATGATGAGGGCGTTTCGACCAAGGATCGCCGTCATGCCTTCTCTGCCTGCTCGCTGAACCGGGCCTCTGGTATCCTACCTAGTGCACAAGACCCTGCACTCGGTACCGGCACTTCACGGTTGCTTACGGCCAGCTCCTGCCGAATCTCAAACGTCCACTTATTGAATTTGGCGCCCGAAAGCGGACCAGCAAGAATCCATCTAAATCGTCTGGTCCAGACTGTGTAGTAGCATCCTGAAAGCGGTCATTCGGGTGTAAGCAGGTTTGTCGCCTCGTTGTTTCCCCGAGGCCACGGCACAGTTTAGAGCGCTGACAAAATAATGTTCCTTATCAGGCGCTAGTATGGTCAGTTATTGCTTCGATTAAGCTAGAAAGTTGTCGATGAACAACTCGGCGGAAGACGGCGTCGTCTTCCAAAGCGCGCGCCAACACAATTGCGCCTTGTATCCCCGAAACTACCTCCTCCGCCAGTTGCGAGGCTTGTGATTTGGAAACTCCACCAGCCTCTAAACACTGAGCGAGAGCAAATATCCAACGGGCAAAGTAACTTCTTATCCGAGCCGCGAAAACGGATCCGGAGGCATTTAGTCCGATGCAGCCAACCAGACATACCCTCCTGCCAGAACTAAAATATATAGTCACGTCCTCGATCATGGAACTTACTGCCGCAATCGGGTCGTTTGTATGCTGCAACGCCGAAAAGATGACCTTCTCAAACCAAGCGTCTATGTCGGCAAGAACCGCCTCCATCATTTCTTCCTTCCCGCCTGGAAAGAAGTTGTAGAGACTGCCCTTGCCGAGGCCGGCCGCCTTTGACAGCACCGACAGGCTCGCCCCCTCGAATCCGTGCTCTCGGAACGCTTCCGCTAGTGCCGACACGGCATCGGCACGTTCGGTGAGGACGCGCTTCGCGCTCAAAGGCCGAGGTCGCTGAGTGAGGGGTGATCGTCGGGTCTGCGGCCAAGTGGCCAACGGAATTTACGCTGCGGTTCAGTGATCGGCATCTCGTTGATGCTAGCATGGCGGTGCGCCATCAATCCGTCTTCCGCAAATTCCCAGTTCTCGTTGCCGTACGCGCGGAACCAGTGCCCACCGTCGTCACGATACTCATATGCATAGCGAACCGCGATACGGTTACCAGTGAATGCCCAGAGTTCCTTAATCAGCCTGTATTCGTGCTCCTTGTTCCACTTACGAGTGAGGAAAGCTTGCGCCTCCTCCCGATTGATCGCGAATTCAACACGATTCCGCCAGCGCGTGTCGGACGTGTAAGCTAGCGCGACCTTGGCCGCATCGCGCGTGTTCCACCCGTCTTCCGCAAGGCGCACCTTTTGAATCGCGGTCTCTTCGGTAAACGGAGGAAGCGGGGGACGGGACATCAGGATCACCTTTCAAAATCATGTTGTACCGTTCAGTACAACATGATCGCCGACTGATCAAGCTTCCTGAGAGCACCCCCGCTTCGGTTTGGGAGTCTGTGTGCGGCTAGCGGCAGCTTCCTAGCGTCATTGTTCCAAAAGCAGACCGGCGGTAAGCCACCCAACCCGGTCGTAGAGCGGACCGGCTGGTCCCGACCCATCTCGGCCGCCGGTAGTGCTTTCAGCGCTCCTCCAAAGCGACCGTTCGTTGGCCGTCCGGCAATTTAAGTCCGCGACCCAATGTTGGCGTGGAGGGATGAGAAATAAATATCCAGTAACATAGCCTAGTTACCATTTATCAACCTACCAATCATTCTCCTATGATTTACATCTAAGGATAAAACAATAGTCAGGCATTAATTTATTTGATCATCAAAACCGTAGACGTCTAGAGGATCGCCGACGCCCCTCAGTGGAAAAAATCCGAGATGTTTGAGTTTATGTCCTGTGGGCGACCGGGCGACGAATGTTCCAGAAAATAGCACGCAAACGTCGAGTAGCTTTGTTAAATTCTCCAACCGAGACGCGATATTGACCGCCGGCCCGATGATTGTGAAGTCGAGACGTGTGCGAGACCCGATGTTGCCGTACATCACCGCACCAAAATTAATGCCGATCCCGTAACAAAGCCGCTTCAGTTTGGCACTGGCACGCCGTTCGTTCAGGGCATGCATGGCAATCTGAACGTCCCAAGCCGCAGACTGGGCCGCCGCGCAAGCTGCTGCCGTGTCGCGGTGGAAGATCGCCAAAAGACCATCGCCCATGAATTTCAGAATCTCGCCTCCGTGATGCTCAATGGGAAGCGAGATCGTGTCGAAATAATCGTTCAATAGGGCGATGACGTCGTCACGAGGCCACAGCTCCGAGATTTCAGTGAAGCCCCTGAGGTCGATGACCATTATCGCAGCCTCCACGGTCACGCCGCTTCCGCGCCTGGTCGCCCCGTTTAGGATCATCTCGCTGGCATGAGGGCCAACGTAGGTGTCGAGCAACAAACGGGTTAGGCGGTTCTTGTGCCGAACCTCCGTCACTACCGCCAGAGCCGGCAGTAATGTCGCGAGCATCAACAGATCGTCGTCGTCGAAGCCGCCGGCCCGGTCGGCGGAAAACGTCACGATGTGCCGCTTGCCGAGGGTGTGGAGGAGCGGCCAAGCGATATAATCCGTCAGACCTGCGGCGCGCAGTTCATCGTAGAGCGCGTAATCGGCGCCGGGTTGGTCTGCTTGGTTGAGGCGCCGGCGAACCTGTTGCGCGCCCGCATGGATCTCCGCCGCTGGACTTTCCTTGAACTGGCTCGTCTCGACGATGCCGTACTCGAAATTGGTAACCTCGGCACCGGTTAGGCCGGTTCGCCAGAGGATGCGGGTTCCGAGCCACAATGGGTGGTGGGTCCGCAGGAAGATCGTCCCGCGGGCCACAGGGACATCAATCTCTCGTAAGCGTCGACAGAACTCGACGAAGACATCGTCGAGGTACCGTATGTTCAAGGTGCCGCGAAGCAGCCAGTCCAGGAGTTCGGCTTGCTGCACGAGGCGCTCGACTCGATCCCCCCGCTCCGAAGGCCGACCGGTCCTAAAGACCGCCGTTGTTGTAGCCTCTCTGTCCGGCACTTTCGTCGGGGCCACCCCGGGCTCATCGGAGATCCGCACGTTCATAGACGCTACGCGTCTTCCAAAATGCGCGTCCGGTCGTCGGGTTCGGCTATGCGACGCCAGCGGCCAGGGCTCATGTCCTCTTCGCGGGCGAAAACGCGGGTGAAATGGCTCTGGTCGGAAAATCCGCAAGCCAGGGCGATTTCGGCTAGCGATCTATCCTGCGCGCGCATCATGACCTTGGCGCGGACGATCCGCTGGCGGACGATCCATGCATGCGGGGATGCTCCGACGGATTGACGAAATGCGCGTGCGAAGTGGCTTACCGACAGGCCACACTCCGCCGCGACCGCTTTCAAGCAGGGTGCGTCGCCAAGTTCGGACCGGATGCGTTCCTGCGCCCGCCGCAACTGCCAGGGCGCCAAGCCACCACGGCGTGGTGGGGTAGCGTATTCCGGTTCCGCATGGACGCCGAGAAGGTGGGCCGCAAGCGCCCGTGCAAGCTGGATGCGGAAAATCGCAGCGCCGCGATCCACCCGGTCGAGCGTCGCGACTGCACTCGACACCAAGTCATGGATGGTGGGGTCCAACAGGGTCCGGCCGTGCACCGATCTGAGAGCTTCGATAGCATCGATGTCGGCGAGGCCCATGCTCTCGGCCACCTCGGCCATGACCTTGCTGGACAGCCAGATTTGAACGGTACCACAGAGTTCCCGGCACACGGGCCGAGGTCGGATACTAAGCAAAGTTACCGCGCTGGAGTAGATGCGCTCAGGCGATGAATGGTCTCGAAAAGTTGAGGGCGAGCGGCGCGGTTGATCACCGAGGGGAACCTGTAAGACCAATCCGTCGTGAGGCAAGACGGAAGGGTGGAACTGACTGAGAGGATCCACCGCTCGCGGATCGAGGAAGGCGATACCGTCCCTTCTATCGTCCGGTCGCATTGCCGGTTGCCCAGTGAGATGGCCGCAGGTGCGGATCGCCGTCTCCATAGGGTTTAGCGTACCGCATGACCGCCGAATGGATACGTGCGGGTCCGCGGGGACGGCGAGATCGCGCTGCATCAGGGTCTCCACACGAAGCTTGGCGTGGACAGTCTTGCCGGTCGTGGGCGTCTCCGTCTTTCGCGGCCTTGCTCGGCCGTTGCGCGATCCTGCTCAATTGCCCTTCCCTGGCGACCGGATGCGGTGGCGTAGTTAGTGGGTGCGGTACCGGTAATCCCCCGGGGTGCAGCCAATGACGCGCTTGAATGCGGTGCTGAAGGCAGCTTGGCTCGAAAAGCCGGACGAGAGCGCCACGTCGGTCAGCGACATCCTACTTTCGGTCAGGAGCTGCCGCGCCCGCTCCAACCGTTCGCCGCTGACGTAGGTGTACGGGGACTTTCCGGTCACCCGCTTGAAAAGGCGGGCGAAGTGGAAGGGGCTCAGGCAGGCCACCGATGCGAGCTCGGTCACGCTCAGATCGCGCTGGAGGTTGTCATGGATAAATTCGATGGCTCTCTTGATGCGCTCCGGGCAGTCGCGGTCGCCGCAGAATGGGTCGGCGTCATCGGGCCGGTCGTGTCCGTATGCCTGCGCGACCCGCGCCGTTAGGGCCAGGGCAGCCGCTTCCACCATCATCCGCCCCGCCGAGCTTTCCCGGGTCAACTCGCCTAAAATCGAAAGGCCGATCTGGCGGATCAGCGGATCCCGAAGGTCCGCCAGGTAGCGCACCGTGTCGGCACGGATGCGTGGGTCGCCGTAGAGGCTCGCAAGCGCTGAGAATCGCTCGGCCGGAAGGTAGATGTGCAGGACCTCCGCCAAAGGTGCGGAGATGTTGATGTCGTCCTCACCGACCCCCACGGGACAGAGCCAAATCGTTCCGGCCTGGACGGCCGTGCACTGGCGGACACCGGCACCCTTGCGGCTCACATGGGCGCCCGGGATGGTCCGGGTCGCCAGGGTGAGTTCCATCTGGGTCGGGACGATGGCTGGCAGGTCACCGGCCGGATGGGAGCGCAACTCGGCCGCGACGCCCTGCCAGTTCCGTCCGCCGGAGGAGGCAAGAAGCCCGGCATTAGGGAACTTGTGCGTGCTGTGCCGATGAAGATCCATGCCCACATCGTGCAAGCCGAGTGCGGCGCGCGCCATTATACAGGTGTATCGGAGACCGGCTCTCGCCGGCGCGATAGCCTGATGGGCCGAAGTGGAAGAGTAGCATGCGGCAGGTATTCTCGCGGTGGCCAAGCCGGGCGACCGCTTCGCCGCGCGGTAGCTCGCTCCACCTCGACGACCTGCCGGCCTGGATGCTGGCCCCGCCACCATCCCGCTGGCGGCCTCGCCTCGCAGCATCCGGCACGGCGGCGCTGCTCGTGCTGGGCCCCGCATTCTTCGCAGCCATGGCCGGATGGGCCAGCGCTGCCCGCCCCGGCCCCTCGACGCTTCTCATCGCCGCAATCTCTGCACTCGCCGTGATTCTGGCAGCCGCACTGGCGATGCGGTTGCGGCACGCCCTTGCCGCCAGCCGCGCGCAGGTGACGACGATCTTCGAGCGGGCCGGCATCTCCATGTGGCGCGAGGACTGGACCGTCGTGGGGGAGGCCATCATGGCACTCCGGCGCGCCGGGATCTCCGACATCGAATGCCACTTTGCGGGCCATCCGGATGACCTGCGCGCCCTGCGGGCCCAGGTCATCATCACCGACGTCAATGCGTTCACGCTGGAGGAAACCGGCGCGTCGGACAAGGCGGCCTATCTTGGGCCCCTCGACCGCCTGTTACCCGACACCGACCAGACCTTCGTCCAGTGGCTCGTGGCGTTCGGCCGGGGCGACCGCTTCTTCCGCTCGGAGGCCCACGTGACGCGCGAGGACGGGAGCGAAGTCGACATGCTCTTCACCGCGATGTTGCCGACGAGTCTAGCGGGCTTTGCCGAGATCGTCGTGACCGCCCTCGACGTCACGGCGTTCAAGCAGGCGCAGAGGCACTTCGCGATTGCCGACACCGAGCTGGCCCGTGCCTCGCGGATCACGACCGTCGGCGCGCTGAGCGCCTCGATAGCGCATGAGGTCAACTCGCCCCTCGCTGTCATCGTCGCCAACGCGCAGGCGGCCCTGCGCTGGCTCCGGCGACCGGAGCCCGACATCGACGAGGCGGCCGCGGCCCTCGACGACGTCGTCACCGCGGCGACGCGGGCGCGCGACGTCATCGCTCGGACCCGGTCGTATCTCGGCAATGCTCCGCGCATCTTCGAATCCGTCGATCTTCTCCAGGCGGTCCGTGACGCGAACCTGCTGGTAGAACGTGAGTTGCGGGCGCAAGGGGCAACGGTCCACTTCGCCGCGAGCGGCGAGGTTCCCCTGGTCCCGGCGGACCTCATCGGCGTGCAGCAGGTCTTCGTTAACCTCATCGTAAATGCCGCCCAGGCGATGGCGGACGTGGCCGGTCCGCGCGACATCACCATCGCAATGGTTCAGGCGGACGGCCGCGTGGTCGTCGACGTTACCGATACCGGACCAGGTATCGGGGTGGAGCGGAGGGCGCGGATCTTCGAGCCGTTTCACTCCACTAAGACGGGAGGCATGGGCATGGGCCTCGCGATCTGCCGCAACCTCATCGATGCCCATGGCGGCGACATCTGGGTGGATGAAGCACCCGGTGGAGGGGCTGCCTTCCACTTTACCCTACCGGTCTCCCATGCCTGAGACCGTACCGCCTGAAACGGTTGCCGGGGGACCGGTCATCGCAATCGTTGACGACGACCCCGGGATACGTACCGCACTCGGCCGGCTGACCCGCTCCCTCGGCTTCGTTCCGGCCTTGTTCGAGGGAGCCGAACCGCTACTCGTCGATCCGCTTGTGGACCGGATATCCGTCGTCATCACCGACATTCAGATGCCGGGCCTGAGCGGCCTCTACCTCCTGCGCATCCTTCGCCAGCGCAACCCAACGCTTCCGATCCTCGTCATGACGGCCTATCCGAGCGAGACCGGCCGGAAGAGGGCCTTCGATCTGGGAGCTTTCGCCTATCTGGCCAAACCGTTCGACGCCGCGCAGTTCGAGCAGTGCCTCAAACTTGTCCTCGGCTCCGGAAAAAGCCCATGATATCAAACGAAAGCGTCCGCCACCGTCCGCATTTGTGGTACGCGAATTGTTTCGTCACCGGGTGCCAGTGCAACCGCGAGTACGATGTCCGAGCCAACCGTCCATATCGTCGACGATGACACGGACCTTCGCACGGCCCTGATCCGCCTTTGCCGCGCGGAAGGCTTGTCGGCGGTCGGACATCGAGATGCCTCCGATCTCGGGATATCGGGCCTACGGAAGAGCCCGCACTGCATCGTCCTCGACGTGCGCCTCGCTGACGACAACGGCCTCGCCGTACAGGAGGCGCTACGGGCGGCGGGCAACACCGTGCCGATCATATTCCTGACCGGCTACGGCACGATCCCCATGACCGTCCGGGCCATACGAGGAGGAGCGGTCGAGTTCCTCACCAAGCCTGTAATGGCCGAGGTGCTCCTCGCGGCGGTACGCCGAGCTCTGGAAACCGACGCCGCCGCCCTGTCCGCCCAACAGGTCCAACGGGAGCTCTCGGACCGGCTGGCATCTTTGACCCCACGCGAGCACGACGTGATGCTCTGCGCGATAGGCGGCCTGATGAACAAGCAGATCGCCGCCGAACTGGGCGTCACCGAGATCACCGCGAAGGTCCACAAGCGGCGCGTGATGGAGAAGATGCAATCGCGGTCGCTGGTCGACCTGGTCCGCGTGGCCGACCAACTCGGATTGACCGCGACACGGCAGAGGTAACCGGTCCTCGCACCCTTCGGCGATGATCCATGGCCCTTGTCCGCCGGTATTGAACGCTGCGTGCGCTATTCGGCATTGGCATCCGCAATGCCGCATTCCTTCAAACCGTGACGCAAATCGGCAAGCCGGTTCGACTTCCAATCGTCATAGCTCGGGGCGCCGGGTGAGGGGGCGCCGGTTCGAGCGTCACCCCGCCAGCCTCTCCAAGGGAACTCGCATCATGCCCATCAAAGCGACGCCGACCCCCGGCAAGCGTCTGGTCTGCCCGCATGACCACACCCTGATCATGATCGATTTCCAGTCCCAGATGTCCTTCGCCACGAAGTCCATCGATGCCACGACCCTGCGCAACAACGCCGCTCTGGTCGCCCGGGCCGCCGCCGGTTTCGGCGTCTCCACGATCCTGACCACGGTGGCCGAGAAGAGCTTCTCCGGCCCGATGTTCGAGGAGATCACCTCCGCGTTCCCCGAGGAGAAACTCCTCGACCGCACGTCCATGAATACGTGGGAAGACGCTGCCGTCGTGGCCAAGGTATCCGAGATCGGCAAGGACCGGCTCGTTTTCGCCGGGCTTTGGACCTCCGTCTGCATCGTCGGGCCGACCCTCTCGGCCCTCGACCAAGGCTTCGAATGCTACGTGATCGCCGATGCGTGCGGAGATATCTCCGACGAGGCGCATGAGCGGGCCATGCAGCGGATGGTCCAGGCCGGCGTACAGCCAATGACATCACTGCAATACATGCTCGAACTCCAGCGCGACTGGGCCCGCACCGAGACCTACGCGATGACCACGGGCATCGCGCGGCAGTACGGCGGCGCCTATGGACTGGGCATCACCTACGCCAAGTCGATGTTCGGCGCGTCCGAAAGCCATTGAGTCGACCGTAACGCATCACCCCCGCCGGGTTCTGGGGATCCGCGAGGGATTTCCTCTCGCCGCCCCCATGAAGTTGGGTGATGTGGCGACCCTTACGGCCGCTGTCGGCCCGAGCATCCCCGCGATGGCAGCGACATCCCCTTTCACGAAGAGCGGACAGACTCCCATGGCCTCTATCATCACCAAGGAAGGCGTCGAACTCTTCTACAAGGATTGGGGGCCCAAGGCCGCCCAGCCGATCATGTTCCATCACGGCTGGCCGTTGTCGTCAGACGACTGGGACGCGCAGATGCTGTTCTTCCTGCAGCATGGCTACCGCGTCGTCGCCCATGACCGGCGCGGCCATGGACGCTCGGCTCAGGTCGATGGCGGCCACGACATGGACCATTATGCCGCTGACGCCTTCGCAGTTGTGGAGGCACTCGACCTACGCAACGCCGTGCATATTGGCCATTCCACCGGCGGAGGGGAAGTAGCGCGCTACGTGGCCCAGCACGGCGAGCCCGCCGGCCGTGTGGCCAAGGCGGTGTTGGTCTCGGCGGTGCCGCCCCTGATGCTGAAGACGTCAAGCAATCTGGAAGGTTTGCCGATGGAGGTGTTCGACGGCTTCCGGCAGGCCACCGCCACGAACCGCGCGCAGTTCTTCCTCGATGTCCCGACCGGTCCGTTCTACGGCTTCAATCGGGACGGTGCGACGGTGCTACACGGCGTGATCCAGAATTGGTGGCGCCAGGGCATGATGGGCAGCGCCAAGGCCCACTACGATGGGATCAAAGCCTTCTCCGAGACCGACCAGACCGAAGACCTGAAGGCCATCTCCGTGCCGACCTTAGTCCTGCACGGCGAGGACGATCAGATCGTGCCTATCGCCGACTCGGCGCGAAAATCGGTCGAGCTGTTGAAGAACGGCACGCTCAAGACCTATCCGGGCTTCGCGCACGGGATGCTCACGGTCAACCACGACGTCATCAACCCCGACCTCCTCGCCTTCGTGAAAGGCTGAGCGCGCATCGTCGCCCCAGGGCCTTCCATGATCCCGTACATCCTCTCCCTCAGCGTCGGCCTGTCGGTCGGCGTCGTCTACGGCCTCGTCGGGGTAAAGTCGCCTGCGCCCCCGATCATCGCCCTGGTCGGTCTGCTCGGCATCCTGGCGGGTGAGATGGCCGTCTCGTACTGGCGTGGCCACCCGGGCGTGCTGTCGAGCCTGCTTCACGCCAAGAGCTTCTCGCACGATGCTCGCGCCACGTCGGATCGCACCGACCCGCCGGCATGAACCGACCGGCTCCAGCAGTTTCCCAAGGATCTACGATGAGCGCCGCCACGCATCCCGACCTGATCCTGCATCGCGGCCTGTTTACGACGCTGGACCGGCAGAACCCCACCGCGCAGGCGGTGGCGATCACCGACGGGGTCTTCACGGCGGTCGGGCACGATGCAGAGGTGATGGTCTTGGCCGGGCCGGACACCCGTATCGTCGACCTTAAAGGGCGGCGCGTCCTGCCCGGGCTGATCGACAACCACCTCCACATCATCCGCGGCGGGCTGAACTTCAACATGGAATTGCGCTGGGACGGCGTGCGCTCGCTTGGCCAGGCTATGGAGATGCTCCGGCGGCAGGTCGCTGTGACCCCGCCGCCGCAGTGGGTCCGCGTGGTCGGCGGCTTCACCGAGCACCAGTTCGCCGAGAAGCGCCTGCCGACCATCGCCGAACTGAACGCGGCGGCGCCGGACACTCCGGTTTTCCTGCTCCACCTCTACGACCGCGCGCTCCTCAACGCCGCCGCCCTGCGGGCGGTGGGCTACGACCGAGATACTCCTGCCCCGCCCGGCGGCGAGATCATGCGCGACGAACGCGGCAACCCGACCGGGCTGCTCCTGGCCAAGCCCAACGCGGCGATCCTCTACGCGACCCTGGCCAAGGGGCCGAAGCTGCCCTTCGAGTACCAGGTCAACTCGACCCGGCACTTCATGCGCGAGCTAAACCGACTCGGCGTCACCGGCGCCATCGATGCGGGCGGTGGCTTCCAGAACTACCCGGACGATTACGCCGTCATCCAGCAGCTCGCCGACGAGGGGCAGCTCACGATCCGGCTCGCCTACAACCTCTTCACGCAGAAGCCGAAGGCGGAGAAGGACGACTTCCTGAACTGGACGAAGACGTCGACCTACAAGCAGGGCACCGACTACTTTCGCCACAACGGTGCGGGAGAGATGCTGGTGTTCTCCGCGGCCGATTTTGAGGATTTTCGTCAGCCTCGACCCGACATGGCGCCCGAGATGGAGGACGATCTCGAAGGCGTCGTGCGCGTGCTCGCCGAGAACCGCTGGCCCTGGCGGATGCACGCCACCTACGACGAGACGATCTCCAGGGCTCTCGACGTGTTCGAGCGGGTGAACCAAGACGTTCCCCTCGCCGGGCTGAACTGGTTCTTCGACCATGCCGAGACGATCTCGGACCAGAGCATCGACAGGATCGCGGCGCTGGGCGGCGGCATCGCGGTCCAGCACCGCATGGCCTACCAAGGCGAATACTTCGTCGAGCGCTATGGGATGGGCGCCGCCGAGGCGACCCCTCCGGTGGCCCGGATGCTTGAGAAGGGCGTGCATGTCTCCGCCGGCACGGATGCCACCCGTGTCGCCTCCTACAATCCCTGGGTCTCCCTTTCGTGGCTCGTCACGGGCCGGACGGTCGGGGGCCTGCGCCTGACACCGCAGGGGAACTGCCTCGACCGCGAGACCGCCCTGCGGATGTGGACAGAGAACGTGACCTGGTTCTCGAACGAGGTAGGCCGAAAGGGCAACATCACGGTCGGCCAGCTCGCCGACCTGATCGTGCCGGATCGCGACTACTTCGCCTGCGCCGAGTCCGAGATCGCTGATGCCACGTCCGATCTGACCGTCGTCGGTGGCAGGATCGTGTACGCCGCCGGTACCTTCGCATCCCTCGACGGGAGCCCGCCACCGCCTGCCATGCCGGATTGGTCGCCGGTGCGGACGTTCAAGGGGTATGGCGCCTGGGGCGACACGCCGGGACCGGCCGAGGCCGTGCTCGCGCGACAGGCCGCAGCGTCCTGTGCCTGCTCCAACGACTGCTCCGTCCATGGCCATGCCCACGCGACCGCCTGGTCGGCCAAGCTGCCCATCGCCGACCTGAAGAGCTTCTGGGGTGCGCTGGGCTGCGCCTGCTGGGCGGTCTGACATGGAGGGCCGTGATCTCCACCGGTTCACGACGCTGCACCGGTTCTCCGGCTCGGTGTGGATCTTCCGGTTCGCCCTCCTGATGCTCTGTGCGGCCTACCTTCAGGGCAGCCTAACGAAGCTGCTCGATTTCGACGGTGCGACGGCCGAGATGGAAGCCTTCGGGCTTCGACCGGCCGGGCCGGTCGCGGCAGCCCTCATCGCCTTCGAACTCGCCTGTTCCGCCATGGTGATCGGCGGGTTCGCACGTTGGCTCGGGGCCGGCCTGCTCGCCGGTTTCACCCTCTTGGCGACCGGGCTCGCCCTTAAATTCTGGACTTTCCCGACGCCTGCGCGCAGCGCGGCGGAAAACGCCTTCTTCGAGCACATCGGGCTCGCCGGGGCCTTCCTCATCGTCGCTTGGTACGACCTGCGCCGTACCGAAGCGACGACTTCCCACCTCGACGAAAGGCTTTCGAGATCATGATGCGTTCGCTCTTTGCAGCCGCCCTGCTCACCGGCGCGGTGGCCGATTTCGGCGCCGGTCTCCTCGTCCGTCCCGCCCAGGCCCGCGAGGCGGTCCCCGTCGTTGCGGTCGGGGCGCAATACGACACCACCCATGTCTACGTGGCGCCCGAAGAGGTCGACCGCTTCGTCACGAGCTTCATCGACACGTTCGGCGGCAAGAGCACCAGCCAGGTTGTAGCCACGGTGACGCCGACGCCATCCAGCACCACGTCCCAGCTCGTGCAGACTCCCGTTGGGACCATTTCGGTCTTCGGCTTCAAGACGCCGATTCCCTTTCCGTTCGGAGCTGAGCGAAGTGGATACCTCGTCACGGACCTCGATGTTGCGCTCAGGTCCGCACGCTCGGCAGGCGCCGACGTCATCGTCCAGGCCTTTCCCGATCCCATCGGTCGCGATGCGGTCGTGCAATGGCCGGGCGGGGTCAACATGCAGCTCTATTGGCATACGGCGAAGCCCGATTACCCCGCCTTCCAGACCGTCCCAGAGAACCGGGTCTACCTCTCCCCCGACCGGGTTCAGGCCTTCGTGGATGCCTTCCTGACCTTCTCGCACGGCAAGGTGCAGTCGGACGATCCGAAGGCTCCCGGTGTCGAGATCGGCCGGCCGGAGGCCAAGTACCGCCGTGTCCGCATCGACTCGACCTTCGGCCGGATGACGGTCCTCGTGACGGACAGTCACTTGCCCTACCCGTACGGGCACGAGACGACCGGTTATGCCGTCACCTCCCTGTCCGCCACGCTGGCGAAGGCCAAGGCGGCCGGCGCCGCGGTCCTGGTCGAACCCTACGAGTCCGACGCCCGGACGGCTGCCCTCGTCCGGTTCCCAGGCGGGTACGTCGCCGAGGTCCACCAGGCCGGCCCGGCCGCGCCCTGACCGTCGCACATGTGCTCCCTGGCGCCGCCCCGGCATCCCCGCATTGCCGCACCGCCGCTCGTCGAGCGGCGGGATCTCGCGGCACGATGCGCGGAGCTTGCGCCGAGGCGGTTGGCCATGGCCGTGGCGCTGTGCTGCGCGCTTTCGGCAACGCCGCTCGTCCAGGCCGCCGAGATGCTTGGCGAAGCGACCGCGGTACGCCCCACGCCCCTGACGAACCGCTGGGCGGAGGATTGGTCGGCTCTCAGCGACCTGGCCCTGCGCACCCGCCCGTTCGACGGGTTGAAGTACATCCCCATCTTCGCCGACGATCCGAAGAGCTATCTCTCGCTGGGACTGACGCTGCGAGATCGCTTCGAGACCAATCGCACGCCGGGTTTCGGGGTCGGTGGCCCACGCGGCGACGCCTACGTCATCCAACGGCTGCAGTTCCACCTCGACGCGCACCTGAACGAGAACTGGCAGGTCTTCACGCAGTTCGAGGATGCCCGTGCCTTTGACAAGCGCAGGGTCCTGTCGGTCGACGAGAACCCCCTAGACCTGCGTCTTGCCTTTCTCGCCTACACCAAGACCTTCGAGACCGGCACCTTCAAGGCGCGGGCGGGTCGCCAGGATTTCGCCTTCGATCTTCAGCGCTTCGTGTCGTCGCGAGACGGCCCCAACGTACGCCAGTCTTTCGATGCGCTCTGGGTGGATTGGGAAACCACCGATTGGCGCATCCTCGGCTTCGTCAGCCAGCCGGTCCAATATCGCTTCGCCGAGCCATTCGACGACGTCTCCAGGCGGGACTTCCGGTTCAGCACCCTGCGCTTCGAGCGCAAGGTGTTCGGCGACCAGGAGCTGTCGGGCTATTACGGCCTCTACGAACGCGAGGGGACGGCCTTCCTCGACGCGTCCGGGGGTGAGCGGCGTGACGTCTTTGACGTGCGCTACGCCGGGGCAGCCCATGGCTTCGATTGGGATCTCGAAGCCATGGGCCAGACCGGGCATGTCGGCTCGGCCAAGGTGGACGCCTGGGCGGTCGGCAGCCGTGTCGGCTACACGTTGGCCAGCCTTCCCGGGACGCCGCGGCTCGGCCTTCAGGCCGACGCAGCATCGGGTGACCGCCATGCGGGCGACGGGCGCGTTGGGACCTTCAACCCGCTCTTTCCGAACGGGTACTACTTCACCCTCGCTGGCTACACGAGCTACGCCAACCTCATCCACCTCAAGCCGTCCCTGACGATCCGACCGCTGCCGGGTCTGGCGATCTCCGGGGCCGTCGGCCTGCAGTGGCGGATGACGACCGCCGACGCGGTCTACGTCCAGCCGAGCAACCCGGTACCGGGTACCGCTGGGCGGGGGCGACCCTGGACCGGTGCCTACGCCCAGATCCGTGCCGACTACGTGTTCGCCCAGGGTCTGACGGGCGCGGTCGAGGCCGTGCACTTCGCGGTCGGGGACACCATCGGCGAAGCCGGGGGCAAGGACGGCGATTACCTCGGGGTCGAGCTCCGGTATGCCTGGTAAAACTCGAAATCCATTACCGAAGAATTGGACGTCACGATGAAGTTCCCGCTCGCCCTGATCCTCAGTTTCGTGGGTGGCTATGTCGATACTGTCGGCTTCCTTGCCCTACAGGGGCTGTTCACCGCGCACGTGACCGGCAACTTCGTGACTTTCGGCGCAGCCCTCGTCCATGGGGCCTCGGGGGCCTGGGCCAAGCTCCTGGCCCTGCCGGTCTTCTGCCTCGCCGTCATCCTCACGCGCCTTGCCAGCCACGGCCTGGAGCGCCGCGGGCATACGGTTCTTCGCGTGCTCCTTTCGGTGCAGTTCCTCGCCCTGTCGGTCGGGGCGACGCTCGCCATCGCCTATGGCCCGTTCCTCGATGGCGACCGTTGGCAGGCGCTCGTGACCGGCATGGTGCTCGTCGTGGCAATGGCGGTCCAGAACGCGGCGCACCGGGCGCACCTGCCAGACGCTCCGCCCTCCACCCTGATGACCGGCACGACCACCCAGATCATGATCGATCTCGCCGATCTCCTGCGAGGCTTGCCACCCGCCCATCCCGCTCGCGGACGCATCCGCCGGATGTCGGTGGCGGTTGCCACCTTCGCACTCGGATGCGCGCTCGCCGCCCTGCTGTTCTACCTCGTCGGAGCCGCGGCCCTGCTGTTGGCGCCGGCCTGCATCCTTGCCGGAGCGCTCGGAAATGACGCTGCCGGTCGCACCGCGACCTGAGCGCGGCCTCGATCATGTCGGACAGCTTCGCGCTCACCACGGTCCTGCTGTCAGCGATGGTCAGCATCGTGACGGGGTTCCTGGGCGCCCTGCTTAGCACGGGTTGGGTGAGGCGTCAGGAACGACGTACCTACGGGCTCGCCCTTCTGGCGGAGGTGAGATCCATTCAGCGCAGCCTCCTAAGCTATCTCAAGCGGATCGAGTACGCCGACGTCGGCGCCCGGTCCCCGGAGTATGCCGCCAGCCCACGCCTATGGCGTCAAGACCTCGCGGTCTTCGCCAATAATTCCGGCCGCATCGGTCTCTTCTCGTCCCGGACCGCTATCGAACTCATCGAATTCTACCATCAGGTGCGATGGCTGGAGGCCCGGGTGGCCGAGATTGAGGCCGATGGCTTGCACGACGCGACGTTCGCACGATGGCTGGAGGGGCAGCGCCAAGCTATCCATCGAACCCACCAACGCAGCCGATATCTCGGTCGCCTTCTTCATCGCGAAATTCCGGTCTCGCTCGCGAGCGGGGTGTGTTGCGGCCTGCTCCGGCGTCGCGGCAGGTTGGTGCGATCCTGGCGCCACCGGTTTGCCACTCCCGGCTGACGCGAGTTCTGCGAACGGCAGCATTAATGCCTCAAATTCACTAAGCAGACTGGCAAAGAACCACCCAGGCCGGTCGTAGAGTGAAGGAGCAGGTCACGACCAAAGCCGGCCATTCAAACCGCTTTCAGCACTACCCGTGAGAGGCCATTTGTCGGCTGGCCAGCGTGCTCATGCGCAGTTCTGCTGGCCCCGCAGGTTCGCGTTGACCCGGCATCGAGGTCGGTCACCGGGATGGACTTTCGCTCCATGAACGTCCTCGCCTTGTCCCAAGATAGGAAACGGCATGCTGCGGAAATGCAAATCTGCGTCGCAGACCACTTCGGCATTGTAGCTTGAGCAAGTGCTTCGTAGCGACGCTCGAATATCGAATGGAGGAACCGGTGTTCAGTGATGGGAAACGTGTGAAGGAAAAAATCAGGAAGTAGCCCCGCGGAAACTCGCACCCCATGTCACACTGGACGGCAAGGCATCGTCACTTGCGTGAATCAATCACGTGGGAGAGCTCGATGACTAAGACCGTTCCGGTACTCGCCGGCATCCTCGGCGCAGGGCTGGCCGGAAATGGCCTCTTCATGCTTACCGCGCCCGAAGCATGGTATTTCGCGGTGCCGGGCGTGACGACGACAGGCCCCTTCAATCAGCATTTCCTGCGCGATATCGGCCTGATCTTCGTGCTGATCGGGTCCGGTTTCGTCTACGGGGCTGTGAGACCCTGCTCGCGGGTCCTTCTCTGGAGCATGGGGGCGATCTGGCTCGCGGGCCATGCGCTTTTCCATTTCTGGGAGGTTGCGGTGGGCATCTGCGGGGCGGAGGTTCTGCCCCGGGACTTTCCCGCAGTGACGCTTCCTGCACTTATCGCCGTCGCCCTCAGCGCCTGGTCGTTCCGCCATGCCGACCATTGAAGATCCGACCAACGTCTTCGAACAGGAACGGGCACGTCTCGTCCGGCTCGCCTACCGCATGCTCGGCTCCCTCAGCGAGGCCGAGGACGTCGTGCAGGACGCCTGGCTCCGTTGGCGGCACGTCGACCATGCCGAGGTCACCTCAGCCGGCGCCTTCCTGTCCCGGACGGTGACCCGGCTCTGCCTCGATGTGATGAAGTCCGCCCGGGTTCGGCGGGAGACCTACTTCGGAACCTGGTTGCCCGAGCCCATCGCTCTGGTCCCGGACGAGGCTCCCGGCGATGATCTGACGCTTACGCTGATGCTCGCCTTGGAGCGCCTATCACCCCTGGAGCGGGCGGCGTTCCTTCTGCACGACGTCTTCGCGGTCCCGCTCGCGGAGATCGCTGTCACCCTCCAGCGAGAGCCGCCGGCTGTCCGTCAACTTGCTGCGCGGGCCAGGAAACACGTGCAGTCCGCGCGCCCGCGCTTCCCCGTCGAGCGGGAAGAGGGTGTGCGCATCGCCAAGGCCTTCTTCGAAGCGGTGTCCACGGGCGAGATTGCGACCCTCCGGACCATGCTGGCCGATTCCGTTGTCGTACACTCCGATGGAGGTGGAAAGGTGCACGCGTTCCCAAGGCCCATCATCGGCATCGAGAAGGTCACTCGCATGTTCGAAGGTGCGGTGCGCAAAACCTGGGTCCAAGACTCCCGAAAGCTGCAGGATCTCTGGATCGATGGGCTGCCAGGCTATTTCAGCTTGGAACGGAGCGGGACGTATCAGACCGTCGCTCTCGACATTGAAGATGGTCTGATCGTCGGCATCTACTTCACCCGAAATCCGGAAAAGCTGGAGCGAATGGCGAAGCTGTTCGGAGGGGTGTCTGGAGTGCCGACGTCAAACTGAGGCTTAACGGCGAGCGATTGCCAGCTCCCT
>NZ_JBKEZQ010000042.1:0-19530 GCF_053345175.1 Methylobacterium sp. M6A4_1b | reverse complement strand
GGACATCGTCCGCGACCTGCACGTCTCCCGCAACACGGTCCGGAAGGTCATCCGGTCGGGGGCCACCGCCTTCGCCTACGAGCGCGAAGTGCAGCCGTTGCCCAAGCTCGGGCCGTGGCGCGACGATCTCAATCGGATGCTGACCACCAACGCCGGCAAGTCCGCCCGCGAGCGGCTGACGCTGATCCGGATCTACGAAGCGCTGCGCGGGCTCGGCTACGAGGGCGGCTACGATGCCGTTCGGCGCTATGCCAAAACCTGGAAGCGTGAGCGCGCCTCGGTGACGGCCCAGGCCTTCGTGCCGCTCATCTTCGCCCCGGGCGAGGCCTACCAGTTCGACTGGAGCCACGAGATCGTGCTGATCGGCGGCACGACCGTCACGGTCAAGGTCGCCCACGTCCGGCTCTGCCACTCGCGCATGCTGTTCGTGCGGGCCTATCCGCGCGAGAGCCAGGAGATGGTGTTCGACGCTCACGACCGGGCGTTCGCGTTCTTCCAAGGCACCTGCCAGCGCGGCATCTACGACAACATGAAGACCGCGGTGGAGACGATCTTCGTCGGGCGCGAGCGCGCCTACAACCGTCGCTTCCTGCAGATGTGCTCGCACTACCTCGTCGATCCGGTCGCCTGCACCCCGGCCTCGGGCTGGGAGAAGGGGCAGGTCGAGAACCAGGTTGGGCTGGTGCGCGAGCGCTTCTTCACCCCGCGTGTCCGAGTGAAGAGTTACGAGGAGCTGAACGCGCTCCTGCTCGATGGGGTGATCGCCTACGCCAAGGCCCATCCCCATCCCGAGGAGCGCGAGCGCACCGTCTGGGAGCGGTTCGAGGCCGAGCGAGCAGCCCTCGTTCCCTATGCCGGTCGCTTCGACGGCTTCCACGCCGTCACCGCTTCGGTGTCCACGACCTGCCTCGTGCGCTTCGACAACAATCGCTACTCGGTCATGGCCTCCGCCATCGGCCGCCCGATCGAGGTGCGGGCCTACGCCGAGCGCGTCGAGATCCGGCAGGACGGGCGCGTTGTTGCCGAGCACGAGCGCGCCTTCGGGCGGGATCAGACCGTGTTCGATCCCTGGCACTATGTCCCCGTGCTGGCCCGCAAGCCCGGCGCGCTCCGCAACGGCGCACCGTTCAAGGACTGGGTCCTGCCTCCCGCCCTTGACCGGGTCCGACGCAAGCTCGCCGGCAGTGCCGGAGGGAACCGGCAGATGGTGGAGATCCTCACCGCCGTGCTCGGCGACGGCTTGCCGGCCGTCGAGGCGGCGTGTGCCGAGGCGCTGCGCGAGGGCGTCCACTCGGCCGACGTCGTCCTCAACATCCTCGCCCGGCAGCGCGAGCCGACCGCGCCCGTCACCATCCTGACCCCCGAGAGCCTGCGGCTGCGCCACGAGCCGGTCGCGGATTGCGCCCGCTACGATACCCTGAGGAGCCCCCCATGATGGAACGCCAGAACATCCTCGCCACCATGGGCGAGCTGAAGCTCTTCGGCATGAAGGCGGCCTACGACGAGATCATCAAGGTCGCGCTCAAGCGCACCCACGAGCCGCAGCAGATCGTCGGCGACCTGCTCCAGGCCGAGATCTCCGAGAAGCAGGCACGCTCGATCCGCTACCAGATGACGATCGCCAAGCTGCCCCTGGCCAAGGACATCACCGAGTTCGCCTTCGACGGCACCCCGATTAACGAGGGTTTGGTACGCGCGCTCTCCGGCGGCGAGTTCCTGGCTCACCAGCGCAACGTCGTACTCGTCGGCGGGACCGGGACCGGCAAGACCCACCTCGCCATCGCCATCGCGCGAGCCTGCATCCGAGACGGGGCGCGGGGCCGGTTCTACAACGTCGTCGACCTCGTCAACCGGCTCGAAGCCGAGGCACGTGCCGGCCGCCAGGGCCGCATCGCCGACCATCTCGCCCGGCTCGACATCGTGGTGCTCGACGAACTCGGCTACCTGCCGTTCGCGCAGTCGGGCGGCCAGCTCCTGTTCCACCTGATCAGCAAGCTCTACGAGACCACCTCGATCGTGGTCACCACCAATCTCGCCTTCGGGGAATGGCCGAGCGTGTTCGCCGGCGATGCCAAGATGACCACGGCGCTGCTCGACCGGCTCACCCACCACTGCGAGATCGTCGAGACCGGCAACGAGAGCTGGCGCTTCAAGAACCGCGCCTGAGGCCGGCACACGTCGCGCCTGCTGGATCCCTGATCAGCCCGGCTGCGCCACCCCGACCCGCTTCGCCGGGCTGATCAGGGGCGTCCCGCTATACCCATCCGGGGGGTCAAAGTTCGACGCCGATCCAGGGTCAACGTTCAACGCTGTTTGACAATCAGATTCAAGCAAGTGATGAAATTTGAGCTTTTTGCATGGATCGGCACCAATACGGCGCATCCATTCATGTCCGGATTCTGCTACTTCGAGCACAAAAGTAAATCGGACGCTCACCACTCGAAGGCTGCCGAGGGGCGGACGGACGTATCGCGACCCAATCACGCCGTTGAAGCCAGCAAACAGGTCTCCTTGAAGCGGACATTCACGGGTCTGGAGAAAGCACTCCGATAGAGAGCAGCGCTTCATCCTTCGTGAAGAGCGCGCTCGGTAAGTGGCAGCAACAGGCAATAGTGGGCCCCCTCAGGTTCGAAGGCGAGGCTGCCTTGCGCCTGCAGGGTGTGGGCCAGCATCTCCTCCAGCACCAGCATTCCAAAGCCCCGGTGATGCCGCGCGAGCCCGTGCAGGCGCATGCCGTGCTCGACCCAGTCGAAGACGAGGTGCGGCGCAGGTTTCCCGTCCTCGATCCGCCACGCCACGCTGATGCGCCCCGACGGTAGGCTCAGGGCACCGTACTTGATCGCGTTCGTCGCAAGTTCATGCAGCGCCAGCGCGATCGGTTCGGCCGCCCGCAGATGCAGCGTCACCTCCGGCCCTTCGACGAGGGCGCGTCCTTCCTGGTAGGCAAGCACGGCGGTCAGTTCGTCCGTGACGAGGCGGCCTAGGTCAACGCCTGCCCTCGGATCGGATAGGATGATCGCTTGTACCCGAGCGAGCGCGGCGAGCCGCCCGTCGAGATGGGCCGCGTAGTCCTCCAGGTTGTCACTGAGTTCGGCCGAACGCTGGGCGATCATCCGGGTCGTGGCCAGGGTATTGCGCACCCGGTGCTTCAACGCGGCGACCAACGCGGCCTGCGACACTGGATCGGTCGGATCAGGGTTCGTCATGGCACAGCCTCCTGAACGCGTGGGTCAAAACTGGTTCAGTGCGACGTCGTTTCGTTGGTGTCGAACGAGCAGCCCTCGTGATCGACGTGCAGGTAGTTCGGATTGAACAGAGAGGCCACCTGCAGGGCTTCCAGGTCGGGAATGGTGAGGTCTTTTCCCTTGAGCACGACGAGCCCGGCCTTGCGCAGTGCTTGGAGTGAGCGGTTGGTGTGCACGTTCGAGAGGCCGAGACACTCACTGAGATCCAGCTGCGTCATCGGCAGGACGCAGGCGTTCCCCTCCGTCAGACCGACGCCGCGCAGGCGCCAGAACAGCTCGCAGAGGAGATGACCCAGCCTCTCCAAGGCCGAGCGCTGCCCCAGGCTGACCGTCCATTCGCGCTGGATCGCCGCCGTGACCAGCGTGTTCCACCATAGGGCCTTGGCGATCCGCGGATGCGTCTCGGTCAGCCCCTCGAGCATGGCGCGCGGGACCTGTGCGAGCTTGACCGGCGAGAGCGACGCGATGCTGTGATCCATCTCCCGCAGGATGTAGACGTGCTCGTCGCACAGATCGCCCGGCACGAAGAGCGAGATGATCTGGCGCCGGCCGTCGCCGAGCTGCTTGTAGCGGCAGGCCCAGCCTTCCAGGATCAGGTTGACGTAGTACGGGTTATCACCCTCAACGATGATGTCGCTGCGCGGACCGAACCGGCACTGCTTGCTGGCCGCGTTGTCCAGCGCCTGCTTGTCACTGCCCGACAGCCTGGTGAACTGCTCCAGCTTGCGGATCAAATGCTGCGGCATGCGGCCCCCCGTGATGAACGGGGCGACGGTACAAACATTCGTATATAACAAAATCCACTTAGATCATCTTTTTGCATGCGAGAAGCACATTTCACACGCGAACGCTGATCCGTCTCGTCGATCTGCGATACTTGACCATTGTGCGAATATTAGAGCTCTCTCAGCACCGTTGCAGTAGATCGATCCCTGCCAGCCGTGCGCAGAGCCGATGGTGCTCCTTCAAAGAGGCGATTCGTTCGCGGGCGGGCGACTTCGGCTCGGGGTGGAAAGCGGCCAGCGCCGGCGCGACCGAAAGCAGACTTTAGTTTGCACCTGATATTCGCTCCGGGTTCAATGGCGCTATGGATGACCGCACCACCATCGCCAACCTCGAACGTCGTCTCGCAGAGAGTGAGGCGCGGCATCGCCTCCTGACCCAAAGCTGGGCGCAGGCGGTGTGGGAGACGGATGCCAACGGCATGGTCGTCACCGACAGCCCGAGTTGGCGTGCCTACACGGGTCAGACCCTGGAAGAGTGGCTCGGCTATGGCTGGCTTAATGCGATCCATCCTGATGACCGTGCCTATGCCGAGCGGCAATGGCGAGAAGCGCTCGCGGCTCGTGTGCCCGTCGACGGCGAGTACCGCCTTCGTGCGTCGGACGGTGGCTGGCGCTGGACCAACGTCCTCGCTGCCCCTGTGCTCGATACGCAAGGAAATATCGAGAAGTGGGCGGGACTGAACATCAACATCGACGCTCGCAAACACGCCGAGGTAGCGCTGCGTGAGAGCGAGGAGCTTCGCCGCATCGCGATCACAGGCGCTCGCATGGGAACGTGGCGCTGGGACCTGCGCGACAAGCTCATCTGGGGCGACGCCGCGTTCCTCAATCTCTGGGGCTTCCCGCGCTCGAACGAACCTCGGGGGCTCGCAGACTTCGCGGACCGCATGACCCCGCAGGGGCAGGCCGAGATGGCCGAAATGGTCACGCGGGCCATCGCGGCAAGCGAGGCGTTCGATGGTCAGCTCGCGGTCGTAAATGGACCGACCACCGGCCGCTGGGTGCGATGGCGGGGCCAGGCCGAGGTGGAGCGGCCGTGGATCGTCAACGGCGTGAGCTTCGACGTCACCGACCAGCATTTGGCAGATCAACGGCTGCGCGCGAGCGAGGAACGGCAGGCATTCCTGCTGACGCTTTCCGACGCCGTGCGAGCGCTCGCGGGTCCCGCCGACATACAAGGCGAAACCACTCGCCTGCTCCGAGAACAGCTGGACGCGGGTTGGTGCTACTACGTTGATTGGGATCTCGACAAAAAGATCGGTCTGGTGCTCCGCGACAGCGCAAGCGAAGGACTTCCATCGCTCGCTGGCGCGCACGACGTGTCCGATGCGCCCGAGTTCCTCCAGCTCCTGGCTGACGGCACCCTGCGCACGGTTCGCGACTACGCCGGCTACGAAGAGCTGCCCGTGCACACCCGTCAGAACTTCGTGGGTTTGGGCTTCCGGTCGATGATGGTGGCTCCCTTGGTCAAGGAGGGCCGCTTGATCGCATCAATGCTGATCGGCGATACGAAAATCCGGGATTGGTCCGCAAGCGAGGCGTCACTTCTCGCCGAAACCGCTGAGCGCACCTGGGCTGCGGTCGAGCGCGGTCGAGCCGAGGCCGCGCTGCGCGACAGCGAACAAGCGCTCGCCGCTGACCTCGCCAACGCGGAACGGCTACGGAGCCTCTCGGAACGGCTGGTGCCGGAAGTGAGCTTCCAGGCGATCTACGATGAGGTCCTGTCCGCCACCGTCGCGATCACGCGAGCGGACGCTGGGACCGTCCAGATCTACGATCCGGCCACGAAGACGCTAGTGCTGATCGCCAGTCAGGGGTTCTCCCGCACGATCACCGACTACTTCCACCGTGTCGACGCGAGCAGCCAGACTGCTTGCGGGATAGCCCTGAAGACGGGTGAGCGCGCCTTTGTCGATTTTCCCGACGAGTTCGAAGACCTGGGCTGTCAGCTGCTCACCGGCGAGGGCATCCAATCGGCCGTCGCCAATCCACTGGTGTCGCGCTCGGGCGCGCCGCTCGGGATGCTCAATGCGCATTGGCGTCAGTCGAGGCACCGCCCGAACGATCGGGAGATGCGCTTTCTCGATCTGCTGGCGCGACAGGCAGCCGATCTGATCGAGCGTCGGCACAGTGAGCGTGCCCTGCGCGAGAGCGAGGCGCGGCTGCGGGAGTTCGGTGAGGCGTCACAGGACGTGCTCTGGGTTCGCGATGCCGGGACCTTCAGGTGGACCTACCTGACGCCGGCCTTCGAGACGGTCTACGGCATCAGCCGCGAGGCGGCGCTGCAAGGCGACGACTTCCGCAACTGGACAGACATAATCCTGCCGGAGGATCGAGCGGGCGTAATCGAGCAGATCGAACGGGTTCGTGCCGGTAAGCGCGTCGCCTTCGAGTATCGCATCCGCCGCCCGTCCGATGGAGAGGTGCGTTGGCTTCGCGACACCGACTTCCCGCTCTTCGACGCGTCCGGCCAAGTGCAACGGATCGGAGGCATCGGCCAGGACGTGACCCAGGAGAAGAGCACGGCAGAGCGCATGAACGTGCTCGTGGGCGAGTTGCAGCACCGCACCCGCAATCTCATGGGCGTGGTGCGCAGTATGTCGGAGAAGACAGCTCGGGGCAGCGCCGACCTGCCGGACTACCGAGCCCGCTTCGGCGACCGTCTGGCCGCGCTCGCCCGCGTGCAAGGTCTGCTCTCTCGCCTGGAGGAATGGGATCGCGTCAGCTTTGACGACCTGATCCGCTCGGAGCTTGCCGTCCTCAATGGCGGGACGGAAAGGGTCACGCTGAGCGGACCCACCGGCATCGCGCTACGCTCGTCGACGGTCCAGACCTTTGCGTTGGCGATCCATGAGCTGATGACCAATGCGCTGAAGTACGGAGCACTCGGCCAACCGCCGGGACATCTCGCCGTCTCGTGGCGTATGGAGCGCCCGGCCGCGGACGACCGACCCTGGCTGTTCGTGGACTGGCGCGAGAGCGGGGTCGCGATGCCAGCCGAGAGTGCGCCGCCTCGGGGTAGTGGGTCGGGCCGTGACCTGATCGAGCGAGCGCTGCCCTATCAGCTCGGGGCAAAGACAACCTTTGTGATGGAAGCGGACGGCGTCCACTGCACGATCGCCGTGCCGGTTTCGGAGCGGCAGGCGGCACGGGAGAAGGTCGATGCCTGAGGGACACCTGAGCGGGCGACGGGTGCTGGTCGTCGAGGACGAGTACTTTCTCGCTGACGAGCTGGACCAGGCCTTGGAGGAGGCAGGGGCGACGGTCCTCGGTCCGGCACCATCGGTGAGAGCAGCGCTCGACCTGCTCGAGAGCGGCCCGGCGCCGGACGTCGCGACGGTCGACGTCAATCTCGGCGGCGAGATGGCCTACCCGGTCGCGGAGGCCCTTCTCGCCCGCGGCGTGCCGTTCCTCTTTACCACCGGCTAAGATCAAGCGTCGCTCCCAGATCACTACGCTACCATCCAGCGGCTGGAAAAGCCGTTCGAAGTTCGCAAGGTGCTCCAGGAGCTTGGTCGCTTGCAGGCAGGTGACGCGTAGTGTCGAAGCAGACCTTCCAGTCTACTGCAACGCGCTGTGAGCGGGCGCAGCGGCGACGTCCGCTTCGATGCATCCACCGTTCGGAAGTGAGCAGATTGAAATCCGCTCGTTGCAGCCATCAGACTGTTCTAGTGAAACCGTGTTCACTGGAGGCCACGACGCACGCTCAAGGTAAGACACCGTCGTCTAGGTCCAAGGTATGAGGACGGATCTAGCCGTCGCCAGTCCATCGCCTCTACAGATTGGGTATAGCTGTTCCGGTAGTACGATTTCGCACGGCGAGCCTTCGTCTGCTGAAATCGCCTTGCCTCCGTCAAGCATCTCTTTACGGATGGGGCGACAGTCAGCGAAAGCGCGCCATGCCCTCGCGATCCGTACCGATCCACCCAGGGGGCATTCTGCGCGATCGTATTCTGCCCAGCCTCGGCCTCTCGGTGAGCGATGCGGCTCTTAAGCTGCGCGTCTCGCGTCAGCTGTTGCACACCATCATGGCCGGCACAGCTTCCGTGACCCCCGAGATGGCTCTGAAGCTTGGCCGGCTGTCCGACACGCAGCCCGAGTTCTGGCTGTCGCTTCAGCAGCGGCACGATCTCTGGCGCGCAGAGCAGGGCATGGCTGACGTTCTCCGAGATATTCCGACCCTCTCACTTCCCGACGCCCTGCGCGCGGAGATCGGTTGCCATGGCCACGCACCCTGACGCCCGGCCGAAGGCGGCCTTGGGCGTCCACGGCCTCGACGACATCCTCGGAGGAGGTCTCGCCACCGATCGGCTTTACCTGTTGGAGGGAAACCCTGGCACCGGCAAGACCACGATCTCGCTGCAGTTCCTGCTCGAAGGCGCCCGTCTCGGCGAGAAGGGGCTCTACATCACGTTGTCGGAGACGGCGGAGGAGTTGCGCGAAGGTGCGGCTTCTCACGGCTGGAGCCTGAACGAGCATATCAAGGTGTTCGAGCTGACGCCCCCCGAGAACCTGCTCGATGTCGATCAGCAGCAGAGCCTGCTCTACTCCTCCGACCTCGAACTCGGCGAGAGCATCAAGGCCGTGTTCCAGGCCATCGAGGCCGAGAAGCCGGCGCGTGTCGTCCTCGATAGTCTGTCGGAGATCAGGCTCCTCGCCGGTAGCTCCCTGCGCTACCGTCGCCAGATCCTCGCCTTGAAGCACTTCTTCGCTAAGCACGGCACCACGGTGCTGATGCTCGACGACCTCACTGCCGACGCCCTCGACAAGACCGTGCACAGCATCGCACACGGCGTAATCCGCCTCGAGGAGCAGGCCCCGGAATATGGGGCCGAGCGACGCCGCGTACGGGTTCTGAAGTATCGAGGCCAGCGCTTCCGCGGCGGCTACCACGACCTACTGATCAAGTCCGGCGGCGTCACGATCTTCCCTCGCCTGGTCGCTCTGGAGCACAAGACCAGGTTCGACCGCACTCCGAAGACCAGCGGCCTCGCGGAACTCGACGCACTCCTCGGCGGCGGGATCACACAGGGGTCGAGTACGCTGATCCTGGGTCCCGCCGGGACGGGCAAGTCGCTGCTCGCAATCCAGTTCGCCCTCGCGGCGATTGCCCGGGGTGAGCGCGCGGCCCTGTTCGTCTTCGACGAAGAGGTCGGCTTGCTGTTCGACCGCATGCAGCTGATGGATATCGACCTCGCAGCCCTCCAGGAGGCGGGCCAGCTCTTCGTCGAGCAGGTCGACGCCGCCGAGTTGTCGCCGGGTGAGTTCAGCCATCGGGTCCGGAACTGCATCGACGAACACGACGTGAAGACCGTGATCATCGACAGCCTTAACGGATACCGTGCGGCCATGCCGGAGGAGAATGCCCTCATCCTGCACGTCCATGAGCTGCTGCAGTACCTGAACCGGCAGGGTGCCTCGACCTACCTCGCGGTGGCCCAACATGGGCTCGTCGGGGACATGAAGTCGCCGGTGGATGTGACCTACGTGGCCGACACCGTCATTCTGCTCCGATACTTCGAAGCCATGGGCCGCGTGCGGCGGGCCATCTCGGTCATCAAGAAACGCACTGGCAGCCATGAGGATACGATCCGGGAGTACCGGATCAGCGGGCAGGGGTTGAGGATCGGACCGCCGCTGACGAAGTTCCAGGGTGTGCTGCGTGGTATCCCAACCCTGGTCGGAAGGGATCAAGGCGGGCTTGATGCCGAGCCGGCCTGATGCAGCACCCCACGAGAGTTCTGCGCGGGTCCTCATTTTAGCTCCGTTCGGACGTGATGCGAGCATCGCGGGGACGCTCCTTACCGAGGTCGGCCTTGGCCATAAGGTTTGTGGGGGGCTCGACGACCTGCTGACCGCCATGGAGGAGGGAGCTGGGCTCGTACTCCTTACCGAGGAAGCCGTTCTGACGGCGGATCTGAACCCAATCCGTCACTGGGTCACTGCCCAGGCGACCTGGTCGGACCTGCCCTTCGTTCTTCTCACCACGCGGGGTGGTGGATCGGAGCGCAATCCGGCAGCGACACGGCTATCGGAGGTCTTCGGCAACCTCACATTCCTGGAACGCCCGTTTCGCCCCATCACGCTGGTCAGCCTGATGCACACGGCTCTGCGCGGGCGCCTGCGGCAGTACGAGGCGCGGGCTCGCATCGCCGAACTTCATTCGGGGGAGCAGCGCCTACGCAAGGCGCTCGCGGCTGAGAAGCGGAGCACCGATCACCAGCGCCTGCTCGTCGATGAACTGAACCACCGGGTGAAGAACACCCTTGCAACCGTACAGTCGATCGCAACCCAGACACTGCGCAACGCACCAACGACGGAGGAGGCGCGCGAGGCGCTGGAGACCCGGCTCCTTGCCCTTTCTCGGGCTCACGATGTGCTGACGCGGGAGAACTGGGAAGGCGCCTTCCTCTCCGACATCGTCGCGCAGGCGATCGCGCCCTACGATCCGCAAGGCGGTGGCCGTTTCCAGGTAGAAGGACCGGACGTGCGGCTCCTGCCACGGACGGCCTTGGCTCTCGCCATGGCGTTCCAGGAGCTGGCCACCAACGCGGTCAAATATGGCGCTTTGTCGAACCCGAGCGGGCATGTTGAGATCGCTTGGACGACACACGGCGGCGATCCGACGCCGAGGCTGGATCTATGTTGGAGCGAGAAGGGCGGCCCACTCGTGGCAGCACCCAAGCGCCGCGGCTTCGGATCACGCCTGATCGAGCGCAACCTCGCGCGCGACCTCGACGGCAAAGTGGAGATCGCGTTCGCATCTCAAGGCGTTACCTGCACGATGAGCGCCCCCCTAAGCTAAGCTCAGGATCGAAAGATGGAATGCCTCCGCTTGGCGAGGAGTTGAGTGTCCGCTTCTTCGGCCTTGCCGCCTGTGAGCGGACCGGAAGAACTCCTGAAGAGTTTCGGGCGCCGCGAGGCGTACGAAAGTCGTGGAAGAACGAACCCGCGGGATGGCGGGCGCAGAGCTATGGGGATTTTGGGAGACCGTGGTCCCCAGTGAGGGACGGAAGGCGCGTGAACACGGTCGCCTGGGTGCCTGAGCGCTCCTGGATTGCCCGGTCTCCGGCGTTTGGCGGAACGCGACAGGGTCGGGCGGCAGTGTTCGAGAAGACTACTCTGGCGTTCGGCACGCGGAAAGGCGTGCCCCGAGGTGCGCCTCCTCGGATGTGTGGTGGTGCCAGGCCATGCCGGGTCATGGCGTACACGCCCGGTTCGGCGCGGGGCGGAACGGCGGGCCGCGCGGCAGGACATGGAGGAGGAAGCGCCGGATGAACTCTGTGGCGGACAGGGTCATGACCCGCGCCTGCCCGCCCTCGGCGCGCCGATAGTCATTGACGCGGAAGCTGACGTTTTCCCCGTCGAAGGCGAGGATGCGCCAGCTGGAGATGGCGACGCGGTGGGTGTAGCGCGACAGATAGGCGAGCACGACCTTCGGTCCGGCGAAGGGCGGCTTGGCGTAGACGACCCAGCGCTTACCGCGCACCGGGGCGAGCGCGCGGACGAAGGCCTTGGCGTCGGAGAATGGGGCCGGGGTGCCGAAGAAGGCGAGCGTCCCGGCCTCGTTGAGGGCGGCGAGCCCTTCGAGGAACAGGCGGCGGAACAGCATGCCCAGCACCCGCACCGGCAGGAGGAAGGCCGGGCGCGATGCGACCCATCGGGTCCCGTCCGGTGAGAGACCGCCGCCGGGCACGATCATGTGGAGATGGGGATGGTGGGTCATGGCCGAGCCCCAGGTGTGGAGCACGGCGGTGAGGCCGATGCGGGCACCGAGATGCTTCGGGTCGGCGGCGATCCGCGTCGGGGTCGCGCTCGCTGCCCGGAACAGCAGGTCGTAGACGGCGGCCTTGTTCTGGAAGGCGATGGCGGCGATCTCGGCGGGCAGGGTGAAGACGACGTGGAAGTAGCCGAGCGGGAGAAGGTCGGCCTCGCGCTCGGCGAGCCAGTCGCGCGCCGCCGCGCCCTGACAGCGTGGGCAATGCCGGTTGCGGCAGGAGTTGTAGGCCACCCGCAGGTGGCCGCACGCGTCGCAGCCCTCGACATGCCCGCCGAGGCTGGCCGTGCGGCACTGCTCGACCGCCGCCATCACCTTGAGCGCGGCCGGGTCCCGGTGCCCGGCGCCAGCGGCGCGATAGGCCGGACCGGCGGCGCGGAAGACGTCGGCCAGCTCGATCGCGGCTTGCATCGCCTCAGCCCGGCGCCGGGCCGTCCGTGTGGAACAGGGCGAGCCTGTCGAGTGGGATCGTCACGGCCCGCACCGTCCGGGTGGCGACCTTGGCGTAGAGCGCCGTCGTGTCGAGCCGGGCGTGTCCCAGCAGGACCTGGATGACGCGGATATCGACGCCGTCCTCCAGGAGGTGGGTGGCGAAGGAGTGGCGCAGGGTATGGGGACCGACACGCTTGGGGAAGGCCGTCGCACAGCTTACGTCACGGTTTGCGACAGGCCTTTCAGGACAGTCCACGCGCGATCCGGCGCGCCCCGCGATCAGGAGTCACGGGCCCGACGCCGTCACTTCTCGCGGAACGCCCGGCGTGCCTGATCCACGAGCGGCTTGGTCAGGTATGAGAACACGGTCCGGTCGGCGGTGCGGATGAAGGCTTCCACCGGCATGCCGGGCACCAGCCTCGCCCCGTCGAGGCGGGCGATCTCCTCCTTCGTCACGCTGAGCCGGACGAGGTAGAAGGACGCGCCCGTGCGCTTGTCCTCGCTCACGTCGGCCGCCACGCGGCTGACGGTGCCCGTGAGCTCCGGCGAGGTGCGCTGATCGAAGCTCGGGAAACGGACACCCGCGGCCTGCCCAACCCGGATGCGGTCGATATCCTGGGGCGCCACCCGGACGTCGGCCACCAGGATGTCGGCGGCGGGTACGATCAGCATGACGGCCTCGCCCGGCGAGATGACACCGCCCACCGTGTGGACGGACAGCTCGTGCACGAAGCCTGCCTGCGGCGAGCGGACGTCGATGCGTTTAAGCTGGTCAAGCGCAGTGACCTTCTGCTCCACCAGCGTTGCGGACTTGGCCCGGATCTCCGCCAGCTCCTTGGCCACCTCGCTGCGCATGTTTTGCTCCAGTTGAATGATTTGGAGCTCGGTTTCGGAGATCTTGCCTCGGGTGCTCGCGATGCTGGCCACCAGCGTCCCACGTTCCCCCTTCAGACGCGACATCTCGCGTTCCAGTCCGGTTACCCGGCTCATCTGGATGAGGTTCTTCTTCCAGAGGTCTATGACGCCCTGGTATTCCCGCTCGATGATGGCGGCTTCCTGAGCCTTGGCCTCGGATTGCTCGGTGAGCCCCCTGATTTCGTCCCGCAGCTGACCGATCCGCTCCTTCAGCTGCGACTTCTGCCCCAGCAGCGCCTCCCTCCGAAACACGAACAGCCGTCGCTCGCCGTCGACGATCCGGGCCACCGCCGGGCCACCGTGCATGAGGTCGGGCGGAAAGGCGACATCGGGCAGGCCGTCGCGCTCCGCCTCCAGCCTGGCGCCCCGCGCCTCCATCTCCCACAGCCCCTTCGTGACGGTGTCGAGGTTCGCCTGCGTCGTGGTGGCGTCGAGCCTGACCAGGAGATCCCCCGGCTTGACGCGGGCGCCTTCCTGAACGTTCAGCGTGGCCACGATCCCGCCGGTGGGATGCTGGACCTTCTTAATGTTCGATTCGACCACCAGCGACCCGGTGGCGATGATGGCGCCCGACAATTCGGTGGCCCCCGTCCAGGCGCCCGCCATGCCGGCGAGGCCGACGATCCCCAGGACCCCCAGCATGTGCCGCTTGAGGGAGCGCCGCGTGGCGGGCGTGGCGGACGGACGGAGACGGGAACCCTTCATGCGACCCTCGTGGGAACGGAGCGCGTCATGGCGCCAAGCTGGGCGAGTACCCCATCGCGCGGGCCGTCCATCTGCACGCGCCCCTCGTTAACGACGAGAATCCTGTCGACGGCCGTGAGGGCGCTCGGCCGGTGGGCGATGACCACCGCCACCCCGCCCCGGGCTCGGACCGACTGGACCGCCGCCGTGAGCGCCCTCTCGCCCTCGACGTCGAGGTTCGAATTCGGCTCGTCGAGCACGACGAGGAACGGGTTGCCGTACAGCGCGCGCGCGAGACCCACGCGCTGCCTTTGCCCGCCCGACAGGCCGAGGCCGCCGCTCCCGACCCGGGCGTCGTATCCGCCGGGAAGACGCAGCACCACCTCGTGCACGCCGGCGGCGCGGGCGGCCGCGAGCAGCGCGTCGGGATCCGGCTCGGGATCGAACCGCGTGATGTTCTGGGCAATGGTCCCGTCGAGGAGCTCGACGTCCTGGGGCAGGTAGCCGGCGGACCGGCCCAGGGCGTCGGGATCCCATTGGTCGATCGCCGCCCCGTCGAAGCGGATCACGCCGCGGCTCGTCGGTGCGAGGCCGACGAGCGCCCGCGCCAGCGTGGACTTGCCCGATCCGCTCGGGCCGATGACGCCCAGGGCGGTCCCGGGCGCCAGCGCGAAGCTGACGTCGTGCAGGACGAGGTTGTCGGTCCCGGGGATCGCCAGGGATACGCCCGTGACGCGCAGGCTGCCGCAGGGAGCCGGGAGCGGCGTGACGGGCGCGGGCTCGCACGACGGGAGGAACGCGGCGATCCGGCCCCAGGCCTGACGGGCTGCGGCCACAGAGCGCCAATTGGCGATCGCCATGTCCACGGGCGCCAGAGCGCGCGCCGACAGGATGGTCGCGGCGAGCATGACGCCCGCTGTGGCCTCGTTCCTGACGACAAGCAGGGCGCCGAGCGCCAGGATCCCCGATTGCAGGACGGTCCGCAGGAGGCGCGAGACGCCGCCGAACCAGATCGACAGGTCGCCCCCCCGGGCAGCGACGTCGAGGGTGCGCACATGGCGCTCACGCCAGATGTCGGTGATGCGCGAGCGCATGCCGAGCGCGCTGACGAGGGGGGCGGTCCGGTGGGCCATGTCGGTCATGACCCGCCGCTCGGCCGAGGCGCTGACGGCATCCCGCGACGGCCCCAGCGTCGCCCAGTCGGTGACGAGGGTGAGCAGGCACAGGAAGGCCGCTCCGCCGGCGACGGTGAAGCCGATCCAGGGATGGAACAGGAAGCAGACGCCGACGTAGAGCGGAACCCAGGGTAGGTCGAAGAAGGCGGTGAACGCCGAGCCCGACAGGAAGCTCCGCACGGTGTCGAGGTCCCTAAGCGCCTGCGGCCCGTCCTCGCCGCGCATCGGATCGACGCCCCTGGCGAGCAGCTGCCCGAAGGCCCGTTCGGCGAGGCGTTCGTCGACCAGTCTCCCGAAGCGCGCGAGGATCCGGGCCCGGAACACCTCCATCAGGCCCTGCAGCAGGAACAGGATGGCGGCGATGCCGGCCAGTCCGGCCAGCGTGGCCACGCTCCGGCTCGGGATCACCCGGTCGTAGACCTGGAGCATGAACAGGGGGGCGGTCAGCATCAGCAGGTTGATGAGGCCGCTGAGGCCGATGACCGTGCCCAGGGGCCAGCGCGCCTCCACGATCGCATCGATGGCCTCGCGCCGTCCCTTGGACGCCGACATGCTCGCATCCGCCACGCGATGATTCCCCGACCCCGATCCGACCGTCGTCCTTCACGGTCGCCCCGCCGTGAGGCGGGGCGACGTTCCTTCGCTCAGAGCCCGAGCAGGTGCAGGCCAGACGCCGAGGCGTGGGGCTGCGCGTCGGCGGCGTGGCCGTCCACGTGTCCGCCGAGGTCCAGCGCCGCGGCGCCGAGGTCGAGGTGGATTGCCGGGGCGGCGTCGGCGTGTGCCGGCGTGCTCGTCGGGGCGAGGGCGATGGCATGTCCCACCAGTGCATCCGCGCCGCCTCCGGAGGCCGGGAAGGCGATGCCGTCGCCCGAGAGCAGGCTCACGGATGCCAGGGTCGGGACGGCGCTCCCCACGCCGACCGCGCTCACCTGAACCGCATGGCCGGCCTCGGCCGGGGCGGACAGCACGTTGGCATCCACCACCGGCGTCGGCGTCGCGGGGCCGGCGCCGACATCGACCAGCGGGTGGCTGCCCTCTCCCCCGGACGAGGCGAGCGCATCGACGAGGCCGCCGGCCAACGGAACCGACTCGATGGGCCCGCCACCCAGGAGACCCGTGGCACCGCCGACGACCTGCGTGGGCAGGTCGGCAGCATGACCGACCGGACCGAGCGCCTCGGTGACTGCCTGGAGCGGGGCGCCTGCGGCGTCCCCGGATCCCGCCACGCCGGTGACCGCTCCAGCCAGGGTTCCGGTCGACCCCAGGACCACGCCGGCATCGGCGAGGACAGGGGCGACCGCACCCGCACCACCGCCGGCCAGGACGGTCCCCGGCAGGTTCACGGCATCCGTGACGAGGCTGCCCGGCTCGCCGAGGTGGCCGAGCCCAACGGTTTCGCCGAGGCCTGTGACCGCGTGAACGGCATCGTTCAGGGCCGGTACGTCATGGCCCACGCCCTCGATGCCCGCATGCAGGTCGAGCACGGCGGTGTTCGCCACCGTCGAGACGGGGGCAAGGGCGCCGGCGGGAGAGAGCAGGCCCCCACCCGTACCCGGCGCGGCGGCGACCTGATCGACAAGGGTGTCGAGAGCGGCCGTGACGTGACCGAGATCCTGAAGGACAGGGGCGAGCGCGGCGACGCCACCACCCGAGAGCACGGCCCCAGGCAGGTTGGCGATATCCGTGACGAGGTTGCTCGTCTCGCCGAGGTGGCCGAGCCCAACGGTTTCGCCGAGGTTCGTGACCGCGTGCAGGGTGCCGTTCAGAGCCGGAACGTCATGGCCCACACCCTCGATGCCCGCATGCAGGTCGAGCACGGCTTCGTTGGCGATTCCCGCCACGGGAGCGAGCGGCCCCGTCGTGGACAGGAGACCGCCCGCCGTCGACGGGGCTGAAGCCAGCTGGTTCGCGAGTGACCCGAGGGCGGTCGTGACGTTGCCGAGATCGCCGAGGACAGGCGCAAGAGACGCGACGCCCCCTCCAGCCAGGATCGATCCGGGCAGTCCGGCCACATCCGTGACGACGTTTCCGGGCGCTCCGACGTGACCGAGCCCGATCGTCTCCCCGAGCCCCGTCAGGCCATGGATCGGCCCGTTCAGCGCGGGGTTCTGGTGGCCGACCTCCTCCAGCGAAGCATGCAGGGACAGGACCCCCTGGTTCAGGGTCTCGGTGAGGGGTGCCAGGGCACCTGCGTCCCCGACCAACCCTCCGCCGGAGTTCGCCGCGGCCGGGATGGTCTCGGCCAGGTTCGCGGCGGCCGTTACGACGTTGGCCGCATCGCCCGGGATCCCTTGGGTCTGGGACCCTTGCGTGGCGGAGGCGATGTCGGTGACGAGGTTGCCAGAGGTTCCGAGGTGGCCGAGCCCGATGGTTTCCCCGAGGTTCGTCAGCCCATGGAGGGGGCCGTTGAGGACGGTTACCTGATGGCCGGTGTCCTCCAGCTGGGCGTGGGTCTCGAGAACCGCTTGATTGGCCGGCGCGGTGAGGGCCGCGGGAAGGGCGGTTCCCTCCGCGGCGGGATCGTCGCCGCCGATCGACGTCTCGACGAGCGACGCGACCGGACCGAGGCTCGCGAGCTGATCGGTGGAGGTTCCGGGCGAAAAGGCCAGCAGGTCGGATCCCGCCAGCCATTCGAGGGTGCGCGCCGAGGGAAGCCCGAGCGCGGAAGGCGTCGCAATCGTCATATGAAGATCCCCTTCAGAAGTTCCACTGCGAACTAACAAGGCTCTTCTTCAGGGATCGATCCTGGTTAACATAAGTAAACGCTGATGAAGCCGAATAATATGTTAATTACATTTTGATATTTTTCTGAAAAGCTGCAGAACTCTAAAGGTGTAGCCTGAAAAGGCGGCCAGCGCCTAATCACACTGTTTAGCAAGCTTCAAGCTGTTTGCATCGGTAAGTGGCACTCACGGCTAACCGCTATTTTCTACCAAAATAGGGCTTTTGTCCTACTGGTCTGTATGTTGGATATCCGGTCGTTATGCTGACAGGCTCAGCCGTATGCAGCGAAGTCCGAGAAGGGTGGCAATCCGACCTTGGCTTCCCAGCCCGACGCGGACGGTCTGCTACCCGATAGAACCGCATAGCTCTCGTCTGAATTGTGCTTCGAGAGAGAGGCAGGCAGGAGTGGCGTATGGCCCGGTATTTTTCGACTTCTTCGACGGGACGTCGATGCGAGATGCCATCGGGCACGAATGCGGTGGCTATGAGGATATCCGCCACGAAGCGATGAAGGCTCTGCCGGAGATCGCTAAGGGAGCGATCCCGTGACCTGACCGGCTGGCTTTGGACCGGGCTGATTGAGAGGATCAGCCCGGACTGAAAGAGCTGGACATGAAGCGAGGTCAGAAGACGGGTGCGGAGCAGGTGGTGCTGAAGCTGCGCCAGATCGAGGTGCAGACGGCGCAGGGTAAGAGTTTGGCGATAGCGTGCCGGGAGGCGGAGATCTCCGAGCAAAGCTGCTATCGCTGGCGCAAGGAGTACGGCGGCCTGCAGATCGACCAGGCCCGTCGGATGAAGGATCTGGAGCGCGAGAACGCTCGATTGCGCCGGCTCGTGGCTGATTTGTCCCTGGAGAAGCAGGTGCTGGCGGACGTCGCCGCGGGAAACTCGTAGCCCCGGAGCGACGCCGGCGGGCGGTCGACGGCATCAGAGAGAAGCATGGTCTCTCAGAACGCCATGCCTGCCGGATCGTCGGCCAGCACCGGGGCACGCAACGCTACGTGCCCACGGTACCGGCTGACGAGGATGCGCTGACCCGCGCCATCGTCGCCCTGGCGTCTTCGTCACGGACGCTACGGCTACCGCCGCGTCACCGCGCTGCTGCAGGCAGCGGGCTGGCAGGTAGGGAAAGACCGGGTTCAGCGGATCTGGCGTCGTGAGGGGCTCAAGGTTCCGCAAAAGCATCGGCCGCGAAGCCGGCTGTGGTTGAACGATGGCTCCTGCGTACGGCTGCGGCCTCTCCATCGCAATCACGTCTGGAGCTTCGACTTCGTGCAGGGCCAGACCCACGACGGGCGAAGCCTGCGCATCCTGACGCTGATCGACGAGCACAGTCGCGCCTGCCTGGCGCTGAAGGTCGCGAGGCGCATCAACAGTCTGGGTGTGATCGAGGCGCTGGCCGACGCGATGTGCCTGCATGGCATCCCGGAGAACATCCGCTGCGACAACGGCCCGGAGATGATCGCGAAGGCTTTGCGGAAATGGGTCGCCAAAACCGGCCAGCAGATCCAGTACATTGCACCAGGATCGCCGTGGGAGAATGGCTATTGTGAGAGCTTCAATGGCAAGCTGAAGGACGAGTGCATACGCCAAGAAATCTTCTACTCGCTCAAGGAGGCACAGACCGTGATTGGGATCTGGCAGAACACCTACAACCGCGTTCGCCCGCATTCGTCCTTGGGCTACCGGCCGCCCGCGCCTGTCACCGTCCCGGACCTGGCCTTCCGGCTACCCATGGCCGCCACCATGCAGTAGCCTCTCAATCGGCTCGCTCCAAAATACCGGTCAGGTCA
>NZ_JBKEZQ010000041.1:0-20728 GCF_053345175.1 Methylobacterium sp. M6A4_1b | reverse complement strand
GAGCTGGACATGAAGCGAGGTCAGAAGACGGGTGCGGAGCAGGTGGTGCTGAAGCTGCGCCAGATCGAGGTGCAGACGGCGCAGGGTAAGAGTTTGGCGATAGCGTGCCGGGAGGCGGAGATCTCCGAGCAAAGCTGCTATCGCTGGCGCAAGGAGTACGGCGGCCTGCAGATCGACCAGGCCCGTCGGATGAAGGATCTGGAGCGCGAGAACGCTCGATTGCGCCGGCTCGTGGCTGATTTGTCCCTGGAGAAGCAGGTGCTGGCGGACGTCGCCGCGGGAAACTCGTAGCCCCGGAGCGACGCCGGCGGGCGGTCGACGGCATCAGAGAGAAGCATGGTCTCTCAGAACGCCATGCCTGCCGGATCGTCGGCCAGCACCGGGGCACGCAACGCTACGTGCCCACGGTACCGGCTGACGAGGATGCGCTGACCCGCGCCATCGTCGCCCTGGCGTCTTCGTCACGGACGCTACGGCTACCGCCGCGTCACCGCGCTGCTGCAGGCAGCGGGCTGGCAGGTAGGGAAAGACCGGGTTCAGCGGATCTGGCGTCGTGAGGGGCTCAAGGTTCCGCAAAAGCATCGGCCGCGAAGCCGGCTGTGGTTGAACGATGGCTCCTGCGTACGGCTGCGGCCTCTCCATCGCAATCACGTCTGGAGCTTCGACTTCGTGCAGGGCCAGACCCACGACGGGCGAAGCCTGCGCATCCTGACGCTGATCGACGAGCACAGTCGCGCCTGCCTGGCGCTGAAGGTCGCGAGGCGCATCAACAGTCTGGGTGTGATCGAGGCGCTGGCCGACGCGATGTGCCTGCATGGCATCCCGGAGAACATCCGCTGCGACAACGGCCCGGAGATGATCGCGAAGGCTTTGCGGAAATGGGTCGCCAAAACCGGCCAGCAGATCCAGTACATTGCACCAGGATCGCCGTGGGAGAATGGCTATTGTGAGAGCTTCAATGGCAAGCTGAAGGACGAGTGCATACGCCAAGAAATCTTCTACTCGCTCAAGGAGGCACAGACCGTGATTGGGATCTGGCAGAACACCTACAACCGCGTTCGCCCGCATTCGTCCTTGGGCTACCGGCCGCCCGCGCCTGTCACCGTCCCGGACCTGGCCTTCCGGCTACCCATGGCCGCCACCATGCAGTAGCCTCTCAATCGGCTCGCTCCAAAATACCGGTCAGGTCAGTCCTGGGCGGCGAAGAAGCTGCAGCCCACCGCCGCCATCATCGGGGCGGCCGAGCCGTGCGGCCATCCGGTCGCGATCCAGATCGCGCAGGTGACCAGGATGGTCAGGAACACGCCCACCGCCGAGAGGAGCGCCATGCCGTGGTCGCGGTGGCGGATCGTGCGCGCCGCCGCCGTGTACCGGAAGGTCAGGTCCTCGGTGACCGGCGTCCCGTCCGCGATGTGACGCTGCAGGATGCGCGCGTCCTGGCGCAGGTCGATGAAGTCGCGCAGGCGCGCCAGCAGGCTCGCCAGGACCAGGGCCTCCCAGGACGGCCGCGCCCCGAGCCCCGGTTCGAGGGCATCGGCGGCGGCCTTCAGGCGGTCGGCTCGCGCCTGCTCGGTCGTGCCTGAGCCGAGCCACGCGGCCAGATCATCGAGGAGGGAGCGCAGGCGCCGCGGCAGGGGGCCTGCGCGTTCCAGCGTCTCGATGCGGTCCGCGATCGCGGAAGCGATGGGGAGGAACATCAGCATGTGCTGGCGGAGCGTCGCCATCGCTTCGGCCGAACGCTCCGCCCCGGTCAGGTCGTAGCGCAGGGGCGTCGCCAGGGCGTCGAACGCGACCGCGTCCGAGGCGAGCTTCAACCGCGTCGCCTGCGTGTCCTTCGTCGAGCGGGCGCGCCCGAGGACCTCGATGACCCAGTTGCGCGCATCGCGCAGCCAGAGGTCGAGCCGGCCGGTGATCGCCGGCGCCACGGATTGCGGCAGCACCACCGTGTTGACGAGGCCGGCGCAGAGGATGCCGAGGGTGATCTCCTCGGCGCGCGCCACCGCGGTGTCGAACATCGTCCCCGGGTCGCCGACGGACGGGAACCCGATCAGGGCCGCCGTGTAGCCGCCGAGCATCATGACGTAGCTGCGCGGGGTCCGGTCGAGCAGGGAGAAGTACAGGCAGATCGCGACCCACAGCGCGATGGCCAGGGTCAGGAGCTCCGGTGCGGTCACGAGGTTCGGCACGAGGGCGACCGTCACGACGGCCCCGAGCAGGGTGCCGAGCACCCGGTAGAGTGCCTTCGAGCGGGTGGCACCGGCGAGGACCTGACTGGTGATGTAGACGGTGCCGAGCGCCCAATAGGGGTTCGGCAGGTCGATCCAGAACGCCAGGAACAGGGCCAGCATGCCGGCGCCGAAGGTCTTCAGAGAAAAGGCCCAGTCGCGCCAGCCCGGCAGGGTCATTCCGCGGCCTCCCCGGGAGGAGCCCGACCGGATGAGGCCTTGGCAGCGAAGTCCTGCACCGTTTGGAAAACCCGCAGACTCGCCTCCAGGTCGGCGGGGTCGACGTCCGCGAACATCGCCGCGCGCAAGCGGTCGAGCTCGACCTCCATCGCGGCGACGACCCCCTTCCCCTCCGCGGTGAGGCTCAGCACCTTCGCGCGCCGGTCGCTCGGGTCCTCGGTGCGGACCACCAGCCCGGCCTTCTCGAGCTGGTCGAGCAGGCGCACGAGCGACGGCCCCTCGATGCCGACCGCCTCGGCCAGGGCGTGCTGGCGCGGCGCGTCCCCCATCCGCGCGATCATCACCAGCGGAAGCGCCTTCGCCTCCGAGATCCCGTGCCGTTCCGCGACCGTGTCGGCCACGCGACGCCACTGGCGTCCCGTGAGGATCAGGGTGTGGGAATAGGCTTGGCTGAGTTCGCGCAGGTCCATCTCGTCGCCTCGTGGCAACCTGACCGGAACGATCCGCCGGATGGCGCGCCAATAAATAGTAAGCTATCTATGAGCGCGCAAATTTCAAGTCCGAGGCTGGCCCGCCGGCCGTTGCGCGCACCTGGGCCCCCGATGCGCACGAGTTTTCCTCCACTCAGAGCTCCGGCGGGGCGTCAGACGCATTTTCGTTGCGGTCACGATGCGCGGCGGCCCGTGCGAGCAACAGCAGCGTGACCGGCGTCGACACGGTGAGGAACACCCCGATCAGGGCGTCGCGCAGGACGAGCCGCCCCTCGATCAGCGACAGGAGCAGCATGGAACTGATGAGGATCAGGGCCATGCCCAGCGTCGCCCCGAGGGTCGGCGCGTGGACGCGCTCGTAGAAGGTCCGCAGGCGGATGAGGCCGAGGGCTCCGGTCAGCGCGAAAGCGGCTCCGACGACCGCCAGGGTGACCACCAGCCAGGCGGCCCAGAGCGGTAGCTCCGCGCCGCTCATTGGATCACCTCGCCCTGCATCAGGAACTTCGCCAGCGCCACGGTGGCGGTGAAGCCGATCATGCCGAGGATCAGGGCCGCCTCGAAGTAGAGGCCGCTGCCGGTGCGCATGCCGTGGACCACGATCGCCAGCATGCCGTTGAGGTAGAGGGTGTCGAGCCCGAGGATGCGGTCCTGCGCGCGCGGACCGCGCAGCATGCGCCACGCGGCGAGCGCCATCGCCAGCACCAGCATGCCCTGGGCGAGGCCGAGCCCCCAGTCGAGAACGACGATGGCGTTCATGCGAAGACCTCCATCAGGGGGCGCTCGTAGCGGTCCTTCACCCGCCGCACCCATTCGTCGCCGTCCGTATAGTCGAGCACGTGCAGGAGCAGGCAGCCGGCCTGCGAATCGTACTGCACCCACAACGTGCCGGGGGTGCCGGTGAGGATGATCGACAGGACGGCGATGCCGAAGGGCTCGCGCAGGTCGAGGGGGATCGACACGAAGCCGGTGCGCCGCGCGCCGCGGCGCAGCCCGAGGATGATCCGGGCGACGTCGATGTTCGACCGGACCATGTCGTAGAGGACGACGACGGCGAGGCGCGCGAGGGTGCCCGGCGCGCGCACGTGCACGGCGCGGGGCTGCAACGCCCGCATCACGGCGGGGACCGACAGCCCGACGAGGAGCGCCAGAACGGCGCTGCCGGGTGTCGGCGGCGCGTTCAGCAGGAGCCAGGTCAGGGTGAGTCCGAGCGTCAGCAGCGGGTAGGGCAGGAACCGGCTCATGTGCCCGCGCCTCCCCGCGCCGCGCCCAGGACGGCGCGGACGTAATCCTGCGGTTGGGCCAGCCAGTGGACGGTGGCGTCAGCATAGGCGAGGGCCGGGCCGCCCCAGAGGGCGAGGGCCAGGCAGGCCGCCAGCAATCCGGTGAGCGCCAGGAATTCGGACGGGCGCAGCACCGGCGGCGGGTCGTCGCTGGGAACCCAGAGGTTCTGGATGCCGAGCCGTACCAGCGGCGCCAGGGTCCCGAAGCTGGAGAGCGTCAGGGTGGCGATCAGCCACCAGGCCGAGGCCGTGATCGGGCCGGCGGCCAATCCGGTGAACATCGCGAGCTTGCCGACGAACCCGGCCAGCGGCGGAATGCCGGCGAGCATCAGTGTGCAGAGGAGAAAGCCGCCGCCCAGCAATGCGACCGCCGCTGGAAACGTCCGGCCGATCTCGATCGCGTCGGCGTCGTCGAAGGGGTCGCGGTACTCGTCGGCGAAGACCGCCTGCTGGGCCTGCCCCGGAGCGCGGCCGCGCTGCAGGATCTCGGCCAGGAGGAACAGGGCGCCGGCCGCCAGCGTCGATCCGGCGAGATAGTACAGGGCGCCCGCGAGCGCCGCGGCGCTGCCGGTGCCCAGCACCGCCAGCATCGTGCCGGACGAGATCATCACGGCGTAGCCCGCGGCCCGGGTGAGTTCGCGCGCGGCCAGGATCCCGAGGGTGCCGTAGGCCATCGTGGCGAGCCCGGCCGCGAGGATCCAGGTCTGGCCGAAGCCTGCGGACAGGCCGGAACCGAACAGGAGCAGGCTCAGGCGGATCACCACGTAGATGCCGACCTTGCTCAGGATGGCGAGGATCGCGGCCGCGGGCGCGCTCGCCGCCGCGTAGGTGGTCGGGAGCCAGAAGCCGAGGGGCCAGGCGCTGCACTTGATCAGGAAGGCGATGCCGAGCACGGCGCAGCCGATCTCGAACAGGGCCAGTTCGGCCGCCGCCGGGGCCGCGAGCCGCCGGGCGAGGTCCGCCATGTTGAGCGTACCCATGGTTCCGTAGATCAGGCTGACGCCCACGAGGAAGAACAGCGAGGCGACGAGGTTCACGGCGATGTAGCCGAGACCGGCCCGGATCCGCGCCTCGCCCGAGCCGTGCAGGACGAGGCCGTAGGAGGCCGCCAGCATCACCTCGAAGAAGACGAACAGGTTGAAGAGGTCGCCGGTGAGGAAGGCCCCGTTCACGCCCATCAGGAGCAGCAGGAACAGGCCGTGGAAGCGGGGCCCGGCCCGGCCCCAGCGGGCGAAGGAGAAGACGAGGGTGCACAGGCCGAGCACGCTCGCCAGCACCAGCATCAGCGCCGAAAGCCGGTCGGCCACCAAGACGATGCCGTAGGGAGCGTCCCAGTTGCCGAGGCGATAGACGTGTGCCGCCGCATCGGCGCGCAGGGCCAGCGCCAGGGCGATGCCGACCAGGAGGAGCATCGTGACGAGGCTGAGCGCCGATTTCAGCCGTAGCCGCCGCTCGTCCAACAGGAACATCGCCCCGGCGACGGCGATCGGCAGCACGACCGGCAGCACCACGAGGTGGTCCGACCAGGCGGTCTCGGCGGTGGTGGTCAGGACGGAAGGGGTCATCGGCAACGGATCATCAGGGGGGAACGCATCCTGCTGGGTAAGCGCATCACGGGTGCGGACTCCCGGGCTGCGGCTCGGCCTGGGAGGGCTCGCGGCCATCCACGTGGTCGCTGCCGGTGATGCCGCGGGCGGCCAGCAGGACGACGAGGAAGAGCGCCGTCAGCGCGAAGCCGATCACCAGAGCGGTGAGGACCAGGGCCTGCGGGACCGGGTCGTCGACGGAGACCACCTCGGCGCCGGCCCCGAGCACCGGCGGCGCCCCGACCGTCAGCCGCCCCATGGCGAAGATGAAGAGGTTCACGGCGTAGCTCAGGAGCGAGATGCCGAGGGCGACCTGGAAGGTGCGCGGACGCAGCATCAGCCAGATGCCCGAGGCGGCGAAGACGCCGATGCCCAGCGACAGGACGAGTTCCATCAGGCCGGCTCCCTCTCGGCGGTGCGCTCCGCCTCGGCTTCGGCCGCCCGCGTCCGGCGCACGGACTGGTGTGCCAGGGCGACGATCATCAGCGCGCTCGCGCCCACCACCAGGACCATGATCCCGAGGTCGAACACCAGGGCGCTCGCGACCGGCACCTTCCCGAGCAGCGGCGGCTCCCAATAGGCGAAGTAGGCGGTGAGGAACGGTCGCCCGAACAGCCACGACCCCGCGCCGGCCAGGACGGAGACCAGCAGGCCGATGCCGATCCAGGCGATCGGCCGGATGCGCAGGCGCGCCTCCACCCACTCGGCGCCCTGGGCCATGTATTGCAGCACGAAGGCGATGGTCAGCGCGATGCCGCCCGCGAAGCCCCCGCCGGGCAGGTCGTGTCCCCGCAGGAACAGGTGCAGGGCGAGCAGGACGATGAAGGGGAACAGCCAGGTCATCACCACGCGCGGAACGAGCAGGGCATCCGCGGCGGTGTCGCCGGGACTGCGGCCGGCCCGCGCCGCGTCGTAGGCATCGTGGCTGACCTGCTGCTTGGGCCGCTCCAGGCTGTCCGAGGCAGGGCGGAAGCGGCGCAGCAGCGCGAACACCGTGAGCCCGACGATGCCGAGCACGCAGATCTCGCCCAGGGTGTCGAACGCGCGGAAATCGACCAGCAGGACGTTGACCACGTTGCGCCCGCCCGCCCGCGGATAGGCCTCCTCGACGAACCAGCGCGCGATGCCGTCGACCGCCGGCCGGGTCATCACCGCGTAGGACAGGCCGGCGAGGCCGAGGCCGGCGAAGGCTGCGATGCAGAGGTCGACGAGGCGCCGCCGCCGGGCCTGCGCCGCCTCGGAGATCGGCGCCGGGATGGCCGCGTCGCGCTTGGGCAGCCAGCGCAAGCCCAGGAGGAGCATCACCGTGGTGACGATCTCGACCAGGATCTGCGTGACAGCGAGGTCGGGCGCCGAGAGCCAGAGGAAGGTCAGGCTGCTCACGAGCCCGGCGCCGCCGACGAAGATCGCGGCGGAGAGGCGGTGATACTTCGCCCGTTCCGCCGCCCCGACGGCGCAGGCCGCGCCCACCAGCCACATCAGCGCGAAGGCGGGGTCGAAATCCGTGCTCTTGCCCGGCGCGAACAGATCGAGCTCCCGCCCGACGCCCGCCACCATGGCGGCCAGGAGCACGGTCAGGAAGAGGATGCGTAACTGCACCTGGAGGCGCTCGCTGCCCAGATGCCCCTCCAGTCGGCGGGCCGCGGTCACGAGGCCGGTCATCGACCGCTCGAACAGCCAGCCGCCGTCGAGGCGGTCCATCAGCCAGGGGCCGCCACGGGGATTGGCGTTGATCCGCCGCCCAAACGCGACGTAGAGCGCGACGCCGCCGACGAGCGCCACGACGCTCAGGGCCAGCGGCGCGTTGAATCCGTGCCAGATCGCGAGGTCGTAGTCCGGCGTCCGTGCGCCGAGGACCGACCGGACCGCCCCCGAAAGAGCGGGCCCGATGGTGAAGTTCGGCACGAGGCCGATGGCGATGCAGACCAGGACGAGCAGTTCGATCGGGATGCGCATCCACCGGACCGGCTCGTGGGGCACGTGCGGCAGGTCGTGGGGAGCGGGCCCGAAGAAGGTCTGGCGGATGAAGCGCACCGAGTAGAGCATGGTGAAGGCGCTCGCCAGGGTCGCCAGGACGGGCAGGGCGAGGTTCAGCCAGTGCTCGCCCGCATTGTCGACCGCCTCGGCCAGGAACATCTCCTTCGAGAGGAAGCCGTTGAGGAGGGGCACGCCCGCCATCGCGGCGGCGGCCACCATCGCCAGCGTCGCCGTGTAGGGCATCGCCCGCCACAATCCGCTGAGGCGGCGCATGTCCCGCGTGCCCGTCTCGTGGTCGATGATCCCGGCCGCCATGAAGAGCGAGGCCTTGAAGGTCGCGTGGTTCACGGTGTGGAAGATCGCCGCCACGACGGCGAGGGGGGAATCGAGGCCGAGCAGGAGGGTGATCAGCCCGAGATGGCTGATCGTGGAGTAGGCGAGCAGGCCCTTGAGGTCGTGCTGGAAGATCGCGCTCCAGGCCCCGACCAGCATCGTCGCCATGCCGGCGGTGCCGACGATCCAGTACCAGCTCTCGGTGCCGGCCAGCACGGGCCAGAACCGGATCATCAGGAAGATGCCGGCCTTCACCATCGTGGCGGAATGCAGGTACGCGCTGATCGGCGTCGGGGCCGCCATCGCGCGCGGCAGCCAGATGTGGAAGGGGAACTGTGCCGACTTGGTGAGGGCGCCCGCGAGCACCAGAATCAGGGCGGGGAGGTAGAGCGGGCTGGACCGGATCGTGTCGCCCGAGGCCAGGACCACCGCGAGATCGTAGCTCCCGACGATCTGCCCGATCAGCACCATGCCGACGAACAGGCAGAGCCCGCCGGCCGCCGTGATGGTCAGGGCCATCCGCGCCCCGTCGCGGGCGGACGCGTTGTCGGTCCAATACCCGATCAGCAGGAAGGACACGATGCTCGTCAGTTCCCAGAACACGACGAGCTGGATCAGATTGCCCGAGAGCACGATGCCCAGCATCGCGCCGACGAAGGCGAGGAGATAGCTGAAGAGGCGCGGGACCGGATCTTCGGCGGCCATGTAATAGCGGGCGTACAGGACGACGAGCGCGCCGATCCCGAGTACGAGGATCGCGAACAGCCAGGCCAAGCCATCGAGCCGCAGGACGAACTGGACGCCGAGCGTCGGCAGCCACTCGACCGCCCAGACGACGCTGCTGCCGGGCGCGGACACGGCCGGGTAGAGAAGCCCGATGCAGGTCAGGCACATCACCAGGATGGAGCCGGCCAGGATCGCGGCGGCGTTGCGCGCATGTCCGGGCAGACCGATCACGGCCGCGCTGCCGAGGAAGGGAAGGATCGCGGCGACGGCGAGGAGGAGTTGAGGCGGCATCAGCTCGGGCGATGAGAGGAACGGGCGGACAGGCACAACCGTGAGAATGGCCAGAGGCGCCATTCCGCAAATGAGGACGCGCCAGCGCACGTCACCCCGCTATAGCCTCCAAGGGCTCCGGTTGCGAGAGTTAGCCGAGCGGCGGAGGCCAGACCGGGAAGGCGGCGGCTTCGGTTCGACCGGAACCGGCACATCGGAACGAAGGACGCCCCTGGGAGCCGTGGCGAGGTCACCGTCGCCCCGTTCTCCGCCTGCCGCAGGGCGAAGGCGGTCTGTTCCTTCGTGAAGCGTTTGCGAGGCATGGCCTCCACCCGCCCTCAGGGTTCAGGATGCCCGAAAACCTTGCGCTCAGCGTGGACCGGTTTGCTGGGTCAGGGTCACCGGGTGGTCGAGCACACCTTCGGCTGGTCCAGCCGCCGGGTGGACTCTTGCGTGAACGCGCCGGCCGCCTCGAGGTCGCGACCGGCCGCCGCACCTGCATGGCCTGCCTCATGGCCGCCGATGCGTTGAACAATCCCGCCGAACCGCGCGCCCTCGCACAGGCTCTCAGTTCACGCGATGGCAGGTCGAGGTGGTCTCGGCCGTGCCGCGCATCCCGCCCGCCGGCCTCGGCTCGCAGACCACGTGCTTGCCGCCCCGCTCCAGGGTGAAGCTCGGACCGGAGGCGGAGACGATGCGGTGACCGCCGTTGAGGAGCGCGCTCATCGGCTCCTCCACCGGTACCCAGATCGTGGCCGGGCGCGGCGGCGCGGCGGGCGCCTCGGCGAAGGCGGGTCCGGCCGCGAGGACCAGCACTGCGAGGAAGACGTCGGGAAACAGGGATCGGCGCATCGGGTATCCGCCTGATCGGGGACGGGCTTCCGGCCCGTTCGAGCCATCCTGGGGTCAGGGCGTCACCACGGCGAGGTCGGCCGCCGGCAGCCGGAGACCGCCAGGGTCAGGCTGTCGTAAATGCCGGACCGCGCCACCGGTTCGGCCGCCGCCCCGCCCGCGGCGAGCAGGAGTGCGAGGCCCGGGGCCGTTCCCCGCACGGTCAGAGGTTCTTCTCCAGCACCTTCACCACGGCCTCGACCCGGTCCTTGAAGTCGGCCACGTTGGCGAATGGCCGCCAATTCACGTCGAGGACCCCGCCGGAGAACGTGAGGCCGTTGGGGTAGTTCGAGGCGGGGGCGGTCTTCTCGTCGAAGCGGACGCGGATGGTCTTGAGCTTTTGCGCCAGGGCCTCGCGGCCCATGGTGTCCTTAGCCACCTCCTTCAGACCGGCGGCGATGGGCTCGAAGATGGTCTTTCCGAAATATCCCTCGTCCGCGTAATACTTGGCGTCGCCTGGGATCGTGAGGTCGTCCCAAGCCACCTCCACCGGCACGGCGAAGCCCGCCGCCTCCTGAATCGCCTTTTCCTGCGCGGGGTAGCGGTCCTGGCGGTAGGCCGCGATCGCCCGGCGCTCGGCGAGGCCGATCGTCGGCTCGGCCCGCGCGGCGGGCACGGACAGCCCCGCCGGATGCGCTCGACCGAACGCGATGGTATGAAAGCACCCGCTTCATCAACGGCCAGCGCGTCACACCGCATCGTCCACAAGGACTGCCGGACACGAACAGCCTGCGGGAGATCGACGTCCTGCGGGAACTCGGTGTTCCCTACGCCCGGTACCTCGCCCTTTGCGACGCCCTCGAACGCCTCGGGCTCGGCGGGTTCACCCGCGGTCCGGAGAGCGAGATCAGCCTGGACGAACCGATCCCGGATGGCACGCCCTTCGTGTACCGAGCGGACGATGTGTTTCCGGGCGTCTCCGGGATGGAGAGCGACCGCCGCCTCGCGCCGAAGTGGTTCTACGTCACGCGAGGCTGAGGTCCGCTCGACGGACGTCGCGTTCCCCGGCCTCCTGAATCGAAGGGCGCGCGGCATCCGCCGTGGCGATGGTCCCCGTCTCGAGCAGAGCCGCGAACACGATCATCGGCACGGCCCGGGCCTCGACCCTGGGCCTTTGCAAAATTGGGCATCGGTCGGCCCGAAGACAACTTCTATTCGGATTTGCAAATAGAAATTTTACCAGAGATAGTAATCGTATGTTAGAAAATAAGAATTTACTCTATGCGCTCTATTCATACGCTTCGAAATATTGTCCCATTCGATCAAGCCGTTCAATCTGGATCTGATTTAACTGTCGCGCTTACGCTGAATCGGCGTGCAAACAGGGGTGGTCATGTCCTCTTCTGTGATAATAAGCTCCCTTGGCGCCGCATATCGGTCGGTGGGAGCCGGTGGCGTCGAAACGAGCGAAGAGCCGCGTCCAGTTCCCTTGAGCCGTCCGGGGGTCGGGGCAGCGATCGACCGCACCCTTCGCGATCTCGGTGCCGATCCGGTCGGCCTGCTTGCCGAGCTGAGGCTTGATCCCAGCCTTCTCGACGGCGGGGAGCTCGTCCCGTATGCGGATCTCGGCCGCCTGATCAGCCTTGGGGCCGGCCGGACAAAGTGTCCTCACCTCGGGCTCCTCGTCGGCCAGTGCGACACTCTGGAGTCCATGGGGCAACTCGGTCTGCTGATGCGCCACTCGGGCAGCGTCGGCGATGCCCTGCGGGCTCTCGAAGCACATGCCGGCATCCAGAACTGGGGCGCGGTGATCGGGCTTGGCTCCAACGGCGGTGTCACCGTCCTCAGCTACGCCCCCTATGATCCGGAAGCCGGAAGCGCTGCTATTCATTCCGAGAGAGCGCTCGCCACACTGACCAACGTCCTTCGCGCATTGTGTGGAGCGGATTGGACACTGGAGGAAGTTCTGCTGCCTCGCTCCAGGCCACGCGACACGAGTCCCTATGAACACTTCTTCCGGGCACCGGTCCGGTTCGATCAGGACGTGGCTGCCATCGCGTTCTCGGACAGATCCCTGGAGAAGCCTATCGTCGGTGCAGACCCGAATGCCCGCCAGCGGGCAGAGCACCGCATTCGTGAACTCGAGGCCAAACAGTCTTCCAATCTGACCGATGAGCTTCGCCGATACCTTCGGATTCAGGTGACACGGCAGCGCTGCAAGGCGGAGCGCGTCGCGCGCGCGCAACTTGTGAACCGCCGCACCTTGAGCCGCCACTTGCAGGCGGAGGGCACGAGCTTCCGGCGCCTTGCCAACGAGGCGCAATTCCAGGTGGCGCAGCAGCTTCTCGTCGATACCACTCTGGCGTTGGGGCAGATTTCCGCTGCCCTCGACTTCTCCGAGCCTGCCGCCTTCACGCACGCCTTTCGCCGCTGGTCGGGCATGACGCCGAGCGCATGGCGGAAGGCGAACCGCCCGTAAACGGACCTGAGTTGTCCGCAGGACAATCCTGTCTGCGCAGCGTCGCCTCGGCTGCTGTTCCGATCGGACACGTGGAGGATCTCGCGATGGGGACGGCTCGTCTCATGGGGACCGCAGCTTTGGGGTTGAGCCTTGCGGCTTCGCCCGCAATCCCTGGAACGCCGGTGGCGGGGAGCGGTCTCTCTGCCTACCAGGGTGCCTGGGTGCTGGAGGGGCGTGACTGCGGAACCGTCTATGCGCCCGCTGGCAAGGGGTCCGCCGGCAAGGGGTCCGCCGGCAAGAGTGCCTCGTTCAAGAAGCCGATCGACATCTTTGCGCCGGCCTTCATCATCGCAGGCAAGCGCCTGAGAACGCCATTGGCCACGTGCAGCATCAAGGCACTTCGACCGAGCGGCGATCGCAACCTGCTTGTTCTCGACTGTGCGAACGCCGTTGCGGCGCAAGAGGTCAGAGTTCACCTGAGCCCTCAGCCGAACGGCGCTCTCAAGCGGTATTACCATGCCGAAGATCCGACGGGGATCGATTACCGGCGCTGTTGAGGGATCAGCTCCGCAGCCTGCCGATGGACGGCGCATGCGCAGCCGCCCGGAAGCCCTCTCCGACGACCGGCCTTCCTGGTGGGGGCGGGACCTGACACGCCTTCGTCCGATTCCCGCGCGGTTGCCCCGGGATGTCTGACGAGGCCCTTCGTGCCCTCCGACCGGGGCGCCAGCGACACCGTTGACGCGCTTCGTCACCCACCGTCGATGCAAGTGCCGACGCCAGCAATCTTTCCTAGATCGTCGCTCGATTGTTTCCGGCAGCGCCCAAGTTGTCTCGATTGATCAAGCGGGAATCGTTCTCGGTGTATACGATACTGACATGGCGCAATTCCCGCCTCTGCATTGATAATCATTCGCATTTCTAAGACGAACCCGATCTGGTTCACGCCAACGGACCTGGTGTCTGCTTGCGGGATCAGATGTCCTTACGCTTCCGTCCGAATTTTTGGGCAAGGAGACAGGCACATGAAAACAGTGTTTCTCACCTCTGCGGCGATCGCCACCCTGATCATGACGAGTGTCGTGGCCGATGCACGCGGCTTTCGCGGCGGCGGCGGCGGATTCCGCGGCGGTGGTTTTCATGGCGGTGGTTTTCACGGTGGGCGTGGCGCCGGCTTTCGGGGCGGCTATCGCGGCGGCGTGGCCGGCGGGTATCATCGTGGCCACGGCCGCTACGGCTACGCAAACCGCGGCTACGGCTATCGCGGTTACGGCTATCGCGGCTACGGCCTGGCCGCTGTCGGGGTCGGCGCCGCCGCTGCCGCGACCGCCGCAGGCTATTACGGCTCGTCCTATGGCGGCTGCGGGCGCTACGCCTACTACGATGCCAATGCGGGTGGCTGCGTCCCCTACTGAGGGGCGTTCCAGCTGACCTCACGCCGAATCCGGCCAAGACGCCCAACCTGATCCGGCCAGGCCGAGGACGACCCGTCCTCGGCAGGAGCAGTCCCACGCGCTTCAGGTGCACCCCATGATCGACAGGATCGCCGTTCCCCTCGTCCTGAGTGCATGCCTTGCCCTACCCGCGCTCGCGCAGTCGCAGCAGGTCGGGCAGCGGTCACCGATGCTCATCCACGGCAACTACTGCGGCATGGGCAACAATGCGCCGGAGCCGCCCATCGATGCCCTCGATGCGGCCTGCGCGCGGCACGACGCCTGCACACCCGCGAACGGCCTTCCCGCGAGGGCGTGCAACATCCGGCTTGGACGCGAAGCCGAGCTGATTTCGCGCGATCCGCGCCAGCCGGACGATCTGCGTGCGCTTGCGGGCTTCATCTCCGCCGGCGCCGTGGTCCTGCCGTACGACCCCATCGTCCACGCGCCGGCATCGGTGCGCGCCATCGGGTATCGGACCGGCCCCTATTATCCCGTCTACGATCCGGATTGAGATCGCGCCAAAGCATCGGCGCAACCTTTGGTGCGTCTGAAGACAAAAACCCGGAAGAACGACTTCCGATCTCATCTTGGGGGGATCTGCCATGATCGACTGGTTCGTCGGGGCATTGCGCCTGTACCCGGAATTGGCGATTTTCCTGTCCTTGGCCATCGGCTTCTCGATCGGGCCCATCAAGATCGCCGGCTTCAGCCTCGGAAACGTCACGGCGACCCTGCTGGCCGCGGTCGCCATCGGGCAGATCGGCATCACGATCTCGCCCAACGTCAAGTCCGCCTTCTTCATTCTGTTCATCTTCGCCATCGGGTACGGCGTCGGTCCTCAATTCATGAGCGGACTCACGAAGGAGGGCCCGAAACAGATCGGCTTCTCCCTCGTCGTGCTCGCGCTGTGCTTGGTCGTCCCGATCCTGTGCGCGCGCGTCGCGGGGCTCGATCTCGGATATACGGCCGGCCTCTACGCAGGATCCCAAACCATCTCGGCGTCGATCGGCGTCGCCTCCGAACAGATTTCGCGCCTCGGACTCTCACCCGAGCAGGTGAAGACTTACAACGATCAGATCCCGATCGGGTATGCGGTCACCTACATCTTCGGCACGATCGGCTCGGCGATCATTCTGGCTCAGATCGGCCCGAAGCTCATCGGAGTGGATCTCGCCAAGGCGTGCAGAGACTACGAAGCCGAGCTGGGCGGCGCTGGCAGTACGGAACCGGGCCTCACCTCGGCCTACCGCCAGATCGAGATGCGCGCCTACCGCATCGGCGACGACCGCAGCATCGTGGGGCTCCCGGTCAAGCAGATCTGGCCCGACCTGCGGGTCTTCGTCGAGCGCCTGCGGCGCGGATCGGAGATCATCGAGACGGACGGGGGCACCGTGCTGCAGGCCAACGACGTCGTCGCCATCTCGGGGCGCCGGGCCAACCTCGTGGAGCGGATCAGCCCGCTGTTCGAGGAGGTGCAGGACCGGGAACTGCTCGACGTTCCGGCAGAGGTCGTCGACGTCTTCGTGACCAACCGGAAGGTCGGCGGCCAGACGCTGCGAGCGCTTTCCGAGTGCGATTGGGCGCGCGGTGTCTACCTGCGCAAGCTCACCCGCAACATGGTCGAGATCCCGGTCCTGCCGGGCACGCAGGTGCTGCGCGGCGACATCCTCACCCTGGTCGGCGGTCGGCGTCACGTGGAAGCGGCGATCCAGCACCTCGGCTACCCGGACCGGGCGATCGAGACCACCGACGTGGCCTTCCTCGGCGCCGGCATCGTCCTCGGTGGCCTGGTGGGTGCCCTGAGCTACAAGATCGGAGGGATTCCGATCAGCTTGTCCACGTCAGGCGGCGCGTTGCTGGCGGGCTTGGTGCTCGGCTGGCTGCGGACGATCCGCCCGGTCTTCGGCCGCATCCCGGGGCCCGCACTCTGGCTCATGAACACCCTGGGCCTCAACGTGTTCATCGCCGTCGTCGGCATCACCGCCGGGCCGGGATTCGTGGCAGGCCTCAGGGAGGTCGGCTTCAGCCTGTTCCTGTGGGGCGCCGTCGCGACCTCGGTCCCGATGATCCTGGCGGTCTACATCGGTCGGTACGTGTTCAAGTTCCACCCGGCCATCCTCTTCGGCGCCTGCGCGGGCGCGCGGACGACGACGGCGGCCCTGGGCATGATCCAGGAAGCCGCGAAGAGCAAGATTCCGGCGCTGGGCTACGGGATGCCCTACGCGGTCGGCAACACCGTGCTGACGATCTACGGGATGGTCATCGTGATCCTCAGTTCTTGACAGGAAAACGAAGGAGAAATTCGATGGTGGACGTCCTTCATCTCAAAAGCTTCGAGTCTCTCAGTCCGTTCGAAATCAAGGATGAGCTGATCAATCTTGCCAAGTCGACATCGAGGCGAACGCAATCGGCTTTTCTGAACGCCGGCCGTGGCAATCCCAACTGGATCGCCACCACGGCCCGGGAGGGCTTCTTCCTCCTCGGTCAGTTTGCGGTCACCGAGAGCCGGCGGACGATGCAGCATCCGGCGGGGCTCGCCGGCATGCCCCAGGCCGCCGGAATCGCCGACCGCTTGGCTTCCTGGCTCGAACACCATCCCGACCTGCCGGGCGCGCCCTTTCTGTCCGAGATGGTCCCCCATGCGGTCAAGGCGTTCGGCTTCGACGCGGATGCCTTCGTGCACGAACTCGTCGATTCGATCATCGGCGACAATTATCCGGTGCCGGACCGTATGCTGGTCCACAACGAGCGGATCGTACACGAATACCTCATGTGGGCGATGTGCGGAAAGAAGAAGCCCGCCGGAAAATTCGACCTCTACGCGGTCGAGGGCGGGACGGCGGCGATGTGCTATCTGTTCAAGTCACTCAAGGCCAACCGCCTGTTGAATCCCGGGGACACCATCGCCCTCGGCACGCCGATCTTCACGCCCTACCTGGAGATGACGCACCTCGAGGATTACGCCCTCAAGGTCGTGCACATCCGGGCACCGCAGGAGAACAAGTTCCAGTTCACCGATGCGGAGATCGAGAAGCTGCTCGACCCCAAGGTGAAAGCCTTCTTCGTGGTCAACCCGGGCAATCCGACCGGCATCGCGCTCAGCAAGGAAACGGTCGCGAAAATCGCCAAACTGGTGAAGACGAAACGGCCCGACCTGATGATCTTGACCGACGACGTCTACGGAACCTTCGTCGATGATTTCCAATCGCTGATGGCCGAGCTGCCGCACAATACAATTGGCGTTTACTCCTACTCGAAGTACTTCGGCTGCACGGGATGGCGCCTCGGTGTCATCGCCGTCCATGAGGACAACCTGTTCGACAAGAAAATCGCGAGACTTCCGGCCGACAAGGTCACGGCCCTCGACCGACGGTATGGACCCCTGACGCTCGAGCCGAGGAAGCTGAAGTTCATCGATCGCATCGTGGCCGACAGCCGCGACGTCGCGCTCAACCACACGGCAGGCCTCTCGCTGCCGCAGCAGGTGATGATGAGCCTCTTCTCGGTGGCCGAACTGATGGACGACCGCAAAGCGTATCAGGGCGCGTGCCGGGAGATCGTCAACCGGCGTGCCCGCTTGTTGATCGACAGCTTGGGTCTCAAGCTGACGCCCAATGCGAACTTCGATGCCTATTATGGCCTCATCGACTTCGAGTTCTGGGCCCGGAAGAACATCGGCGACGACGCCGTCGAGTATCTGAAGAAGAACGTTCATCCCCTCGACCTCGCGTTCCGCCTGGCCGAGGTCCATGGGATCGTTCTGCTCAACGGCGGCGGCTTCGAGGCACCGAACTGGTCGTTGCGCGTCTCCCTCGCGAACCTGCCCGATGAGGTCTACGAGGATATCGGCAGGGGCGTCCGGGCCGTGGCCCGCGGCTACCGGGATGCCTACCACGCAAGCAAGCCCGTGACGGCCGATCGAAAGACGGTCGAGCCCGTGCCGGCTGAGTAGGGGAGGGCGCCGCTCTGCGCCGCGTGACGTCGGCGCAGGCCGAGGGCGCGGGGCGCGGGGCGCAGGTCCCCCGTGGCGGGCGGCCGGGCCGCGCGGCACATCTCTTCGCGGCGCATCCCTTCGCGGTTCATCTCTTCGCGGTTCATGCCCCGAGCCGGTCCCGGAGGGGAAGCCTCTCGTGAAGCGGCGTTGTCCGTGACGGACAGGCCCGTCAGGCGTGCGCCGCCGTCCCCTGGAGGGCCTCGTAGCGTGCGATGGCCGCGCGCGCGTTGAAGAGCAGGCGCTCCGGTCCGAGTTCCCGATCCAGACCCACGCGCTTGACCACGTCGAGGACGCCCGGATTGAGGCCGACGAGCCAGACCGTGACGTCCGTCCGGCGCGTACCCTCCTGGAGCATCTGCAGCGCCGTATACTCGATGTCGGGCACCCGGCTGAGATCGAGGGCGACGACGCGCGGCGCATGCTCGGCGATCAGGGTACGGATCCGGTCGGCCACGTTCTGCGCGTTGGCGAAGTACAGGCGTCCTTCCGGGCGGAGAATGAGAAGCCCCTCGAAGGTCTCGTCGTCCGGGTGGTCGGGCGACCGCGGACGCAGGACGTCGGCGCCGCGCTTCCGGCCGATGATCGAGATCCGCGGTTGGGCCGTCTGGAGGGCGAGCCCGATGAACGAGAGAACGATGGCGACGACGATTCCCTGAAGCGTCCCGAAGACGAGGACGCCGAACGCGGCCGTGATGGACCAGCGGAATTCCATGCGCCGGACCCTGAAGATGGCCGCGAACTCCGCCGGCTGGATGAGGCCGACCGAGTAGACGATCACGAGGGCGGCAAGCGTTGCCTGCGGCATCAGCCCGAGGACCGGGGCCAGGAACAGCATGGTGGCGAGGGCTGCCGCCGCCATCACGTGGGAGGCCGCCTGCGTCCGCCCTCCGGCGGCCCGTACGACGCCGGTCTGCGACGTGCCGCCGCCGGCCGGCATGGCCCCCAGCAACGCACCCGCCAGGTTCGCCGCTCCCGTGGCGGCGGCCTCGCGATTGGCGTCGAGGGGGGGATCGCCCGGGGCAGCGAAGGTCCGCCCGGCCGCGATGCTCTCGGTGAAGCTCATCAGGGCGATGCCCAGCGCCCCCGGCAACAGCGTCCGGATCAGGCTCGGATCGGGCAGGACCAGGGCGGGAATGCCCTGCGGGATGGTCCCGACGGTCGAGACCCCCCATGCGCCGAGACCCAGCAGCCACGATGCGGCGATGGCCGCCGCGATCGTGATCAGCGGCGCCGGCGCCTGCGGCGCGAGCCGCTTCAGGCCCACGAGCAGGGTCAAGGTCGCCCCGGCGACCGCAAGGGTCGGCAGGGAGGTTTCGAGACCGTGTCGCGCGAGGCTGAGGAGGTCGGGGAAGAAGGATTGCTTCACGATGTGCAACCCGAAGAGCTTGGGCGCCTGATCCAGCAGGATCACGAGCCCGATCCCGGCCTTGAATCCCGTCAGGACCGGCAGGGAAATGAAGCTGGCCACGAAGCCGAGCTTGAGGAGGCGTGCCGTCACGAGCAACGCGCCGACGAGGGCCGTGAGCGTCGCCGTCGCGGTCAGAAGCCTTTCGGGATCGGCATCCTGCACCACGCTGCCGAGTTCGGCCCCCGTCAGGATGGCCAGCGTCGTCGTCGACGTCACGCTGAGCACCCGGGATGAGCCGAGCAGCCCGTAGATGATCGGCGGCAGAAAGGCGGTGTAGAGGCCGACCGCCACGGGCAGGCCGGCCACCGTCGCGTAGGCCATCGCCTTCGGCAGCACGACGGCCGCGGCGGTCATGCCCGCCACGACATCGAAGCGGAGGTCGGTCGGCGCCTCTCCCTGCGGGGACCGCACCGTCGATCCGAGGCCCATCGCGTGCGCTCCTTCCCCCGTCCGGCGTGAACCGCCCTGCCTCCCTCATGGGGGCGGCACCGTCCGGAAGACCCGGCCTAGGTGTCGTTGCCCAGAAGGTTGTTCAGCCTTTGCCAGGGTGTCTGTCGGCTGAGGGCGGAGTGGGTTCGGCTGGTGTTGTAGTGGTCGATCCCGGGGCTCATGGCGCGTATCCGCTCGGCGGACGAGGCGTAGGGCTCGGCGTAGATCCATTCGCGCAGCGAGGTCTGGATGAAGCGCTCGGCCTTGCCGTTGGTGCGCGGCGTGTAGGGCCGCGTCCGAACGTGGCGCAGGCCGGCCTCGGCGAGCAGATCGCGGAAGGCATGGCTGCGGTAGGCCGAGCCGTTGTCGCTCATCACGCGCTCGACGGTGACGCCGTGCCGGGCAAAGAACGCCAGCGCCTCGTTCATGAAGGTCAGCGCGCTCTGCTTGGTCTCGTCGGGCAGGACCGCCGTGTAGGCAAGACGCGAGGCGTCGTCGATGGCGACATGCAGGGCCTCCCAACCGATGCCGCGCCGGCCATCGCGCCGGTTGCCGGTGATGCGGTGACCGACGCCCTCGATCCGGCCGAGCTTCTTCGTGTCGATGTGGATGAGTTCGCCCGGCCTCTCGCGCTGGTAGCGGATGACCGGCGGTCGGGCTTCGAGCGCGCTGAGACGGCCGAGGCCCAGGCCGCGCAGGACTCGGCCGACGGTGGAACGTGGCAGGGCCAGGCGCTCGGCGATGACCTGACCCGTCAGCCGCGTGCGCCGCAGAGCCTCGACCTGCGTGCGGATCACGGGCGTGACACGCACCTTCGGTCGGAGGGGCGCCGAGCTTCTGTCGCGAAGCGCCCCCGCGCCACCCGCCCGAAAGCGGGCCAGCCACTTGTAGGCTGAGCGCTCGCTGAGGCCGGCGGCCTGCGCCGCCTCGGCCACGCGCCAGCCTTCGACCAGGATCCGGTTCACCAGGAGGGCTCGACCATGGACCGTCATGCGGGCATGCTGATGCGTGTTCATCCGGGGCGCTCGGTCAGGGTTGGTCGGCTTCGCAACCCCAGCCTCTCACCCCCGCCTCGGGTGAACAACCTTCATAGCTTCGACA
>NZ_JBKEZQ010000040.1:0-20964 GCF_053345175.1 Methylobacterium sp. M6A4_1b | reverse complement strand
CTAGAGGCTGTTATGGACCTATGACGGCTTGATTCCAGATGAAGGGGCATGACCTCTTCACGCAAAGCCTACCCGTCCGACGTTTCCGATGAAGAATGGGCGCTGGTCGCTCCCTATCTGACGCTGCTGCGGGAGGATGCGGGGCAGCGTGAGCACAGCCTGCGCGAGGTGTTCAACGGGCTGCGTTACGTCGTGAAGACGGGCGCGCCATGGCGGTGGATGCCCAACGACCTGCCGCCCTGGGAAGCGGTCTACCAGCAGGCGCAGCGCTGGTTGGCGGCAGGCTGCTTCGAGCAACTGGGCGACGATCTGCGGGCGTTGCTGCGTCTGGCCTCCGGGCGATCCCCCGAGCCGAGCGCGGCCATCTTCGACAGCCGGACCCTGCGCTCGACGCCCGAGAGCGGCGAACGGGCCGGCTACGATGGCGCCAAGCGCAAGAAGGGTTCGAAGGTCCATCTGGCCGTCGACACCCTGGGCCACCTCCTGGCCCTGCACGTCACCCCCGCCGATGCCGACGACCGCGCCCAGGTGGGGCGTCTGGCTAAGGCCGTGCAGGCTGCCACAGGGGACACCGTCGATCTCGCCTATGTCGACCAAGGCTACACCGGCGAGAAGCCAGCCAAGGCCGCCCGCACCCACGGAATCGAACTGGAGGTCGTCAAACTGCCCGAGGCCAAGCGCGGCTTCGTCCTTCTGCCGCGACGCTGGGTGGTCGAGCGCTCCTTCGCCTGGGCAACCCGCTTCCGCCGCCTCGTCAAAGACTACGAGCGCTATCCCAGTACGCTCGCAGATCTCCACATCGTTGCTTTCGTCTGCCTCATGCTCAAACAGGCCGCTCAACTGGCGGGCGGTTCATAACAGCCTCTAGGCACCGGCGTCATCGCGGCGGTGCTTTTTTACGCGCTTCGCGCCGATGCGGCCGATTGCCCTCGACCCCTGAGCAGGAGACACTGATCTCGCTATCTGTGTCTCATCGCTACCGGAACCCGGCCCGGAATGCGACGTTCGTCCTCAGCCCGTCGGTCAGGAGCCCGTCATGAGACAATCGACTGTCGCCTCCATCGCGCGACGTCTGATCAAAACCGTCGCTGAGGCCAGCCGTTCGCTGATCGGTGTGATTCTCGAAGGCCCGATGCCTGCACCGCAGCCGGTTCCGGTGCGTGTCCGCACCGACCGTCGCCGTTGAGCTCTCGGTGACGCGGTGCCTTCTCAGGCGCCAGTTACGGTATCGAGCAGAAGTTTCCCGTTTAGCCCCACGATTACGGCCGCGATGATCCAGGACAGGATTTTGAGCCAAGCCGGGATCGTGTGAGCCCCCATCTTCCGTCTGTCCGAGACGAACCCGACCAGGGGGATGACGGCAAAGGGAAGCTGCATCGACAGCACGACCTGGCTCAGCACGAGCAGTTTCGCGGTGCCTTGCTCCCCATAGAACGCCGTCACGCCCACTACCGGTACGATAGCGATGGCGCGAGTGATCAATCGCCGTGCCCAATCTGGTATGTGCAGGCGCAGGAATCCTTCCATCACGATCTGCCCCGCTAGCGTCGCCGTGACCGTGGAGTTGAGCCCCGAGGCCAGTAGAGCCACCGCGAACAGCGTTGAGGCGATGCCGGCACCGAGCAGCGGCGACAGCAACTCATAGGCTTGCTCGATCTCCTGGACGTCCGTGCGCCCCTGCGCGTGGAACACCGAGGCGGCCATGATCAGGATCGCGGCGTTCACGAACAGGGCGAGCATCAGGGCGATCGTCGAATCCGCCACTGCGAAGCGAATCGCACCGCGCCGGCCCTCCTCGGTACGCGGATAGGCTCGTGTCTGGACGATCGACGAGTGCAGGTAGAGATTGTGCGGCATCACCGTGGCACCGATAATGCCGATGGCGATGTAGAGCGCAGCCGGGTTCCTGACGATCTCCGCTGAGGGCAGAAAGCCGCCAAGTATTGCCTGGATCGGTGGCGCTGCCAGGGCGATCTGGATTCCGAAGCTGATGAAGATCACCGCCAGAAGGGCGATCACGAAGGCCTCCAGGGCGCGGAAGCCCCGTCGCATCAGCAGCAGGATCAGGAACACGTCGAGCGCCGTGAGCGTCGCGCCGACGACCAGTGGTAATCCGAAGAGGAGCTTGAGGGCGATCGCCGTGCCGATCACCTCGGCGAGGTCGCAAGCGATGATGGCCGCCTCGCAGGCGATCCACAGCATCAGGCTGACGGGCCGCGGATAGTGATCGCGGCAAGCCTGAGCGAGATCGCGTCCCGTCGCGATCCCGAGTCGCGCAGACAGGGCCTGGAGCACGATCGCCATCAGGTTCGACAGCAGGACGACCGAGAGCAGTGTGTAGCCGAACTGCGCGCCGCCCGCGATGTCGGTCGCCCAATTGCCTGGGTCCATGTAGCCGACCGAGACCATGTAGCCAGGTCCGATGAAGGCAAGAAGCCGGCGCAGCCAGGTACCACTCGCCTGGACCGGAACGCTGGCGTTCATCCGCCCGAGGCTCGGCTGGGCGTGCGTCTCCTTGCTGAAGCGCCAGGATCCGCCCGGTGGGGACGCCTCCGGTCGAGATCCTCCTGGATCCGAGATCGGTCCCGAAGCCGTGACGTGTTCGTGTCGAGCCATGCCTGCGCGTGTTTCCGGTGGGAAAACCCGGGCGCCGCGAAGCCGCCCACCATATCATAGCAGCGGCTATAACAAGATCAAACGGCTAAATTCGGTAGGCGGATCGGCACGGCCGCTTGCCCGGCCCAAGGCTCAGCACACCGGCGATCGCGGATAGCGACGCCCGTGGGTCGTCCTGACGAAATCCATTTGCAGCGGCTGACGTCCGGAATGATCGAACGGGCCATGAAAGCCTCGCGACCCTCCCGAGGGCGCTTGTCTCGGTTGTCTGCCGCCGTTGCGCCGTGTCCGTGATGCTGTGTACCTGAAGAGGTTATCTGCCCGGCGATGCGGTCGGGGTCGTCAGTGCGAAGCAAGCGGAGCCAAGCGGTATGAAGTGGCAGCGTCTCGCTCCGGCCGGCACGCGTCGGCAGATGGCGGCGACCGCGCTCGCAGGCGTCCTGCTCGGCCTCGGTGGCGTCACGGCGGGCGCTACGATGGTCAAGGCCTCCGAACGGGGCGGGCTCTTCGATTTCCTGGAAACGATCTTTCGCGGACCGGTCCCGGCTCCGGCGGTGACGATGCCGGCGCGACGCCGCCCCGCGCATTACGTCTCTCTGCCAGACTCCCGGCGGGTGACCGCGGCGCGCATGGTTCGGCAGACGCCGAGACCCGTCGTCGAGGCGACCGCACGTTCTGTCCGAGTCCGGCTCCCCAGAGGCGCGGCTGCGGTGAGGCAGGTCGCCTCCGCCCCGGGAGCGGGTTCGCCTTCAGCGCTGGGCGGGCGCACTGTCTGCGTGCGCGCCTGCGATGGCTACATCTTCCCCCTTGGACGCCTCGGCGCCCGGGCCGACCTGCCGATCCATGAGGCCGCCTGTGCGGCCGCCTGCCCGAATACGCCGACTCGCCTGTTCACCCTGGGAGTCGGCGAGAGAGAACTCGACCGTGCCGTCGGACTCGACGGGCAGCCGTATCGCAGCCTCGCGGTAGCGAATCTCTACCGCACGAAACGGATCGAGCACTGCAACTGTCAGCCCGAGCAGGGCGTCGCCACACCGCTGCCGATCCTTCAGGACATGACCGTGCGCGCTGGTGACATCGTCGCCACCGAAGCGAGCGCCGCGGTCGTCACCTCGGTCCGGGCTGGCGGCTTCACCGTCGTCGATTTCCGCGAGGCCCGGGGCCTGTCGCGCCGGGCGCGGCGCGAAATCGACGCCAAGGTCGATGTGGTCCGCCGCGAAGCCGATGCCCGTGCCCTTCAGAAGGCCCTGCGCAGTGCCGACCGCACAGGCCGCATTCGGGTCGCAGCGGTCGGGTTCGAACCGGTCCCGCCACCGATCGAGGTCGAGCCGCGTTTCGGCCCGGTGCGGGCCCAGGCGCGCGTCGTGATCGCGTCGCCCTTCGTATACTGAGGCGGTCTCGGGCCTGATCGCGTGCGTTGTCCCTGACGCGGCGATGGCTTACGGCCGAATCCGGTCCCAAGCTTCGAGGAGCCGGCATGAGCGAGATCCAGTCCGATCCCGTGTTCGACGGGGCGCTGCCCCCGAGCGGCGAGACGGTGCGTCTGTCGCCCCTGGTCCGGCGGCGGATTGCACCGAACGGCGGTCCGTTCACGGCGACCGGCACCTGCAGCTACCTCGTGGGGAACGAAGCTGTCGCCATCATCGATCCGGGTCCGGCGGACGAGGGCCATATCGCGGCTCTCGTAGAGGCCTGCGCCGGTGCCACCGTCCTAGCCATTCTGGTCACCCATACGCATCGCGACCATTCACCGGGTGCCCGTATTCTCCAGGCGCGCACGGGCGCACCGATCGTCGGCTGCGGTCCGCACCGGGCGGCCCGTAAGTTGATTGAGGGTGAGATCCCCTATCTCGATGCCAGTGCCGACCGCGACCACGTGCCCGATCGGCACATGCGCACGGGCGATACCGTCACGGGGTCGGGCTGGACCCTGGAGGCCCTGGAGACCCCGGGCCATACCATGAACCATCTCGCGTTCGCGCTGCAGGAGGAGACGACCCTGTTCTCGGGCGATCACGTCATGGCCTGGTCGACCACCGTCGTGGCCCCCCCCGATGGCGCGATGCGCGCCTACATGAACTCGCTCGAGGCCCTGCGCGACCGCAACGAGACGATCTTCTGGCCGGGCCATGGCGGTCCGGTGCGCGATCCCCGCCGCTTCGTACGCGGCCTCGCCGCCCACCGGCGCCAGCGCGAGACCGCGATCCGCAATCGCGTGGATGTGGGTGACCGCGATATCCGCGCCATCGTCGCCGCGATCTACCAGGGCCTGAACCCGACCCTGCACGGCGCCGCCGCCCTGTCGGTCTTCGCTCATCTGGAGGATCTGGTCGAGCGCGGGATCGTGCTCAGCGATGGCCCTGCCCGGCTCGACGGCCGCTACGCGCCGGCCTGATCCCCATCACTTCACCGCGATGGCGAGGTTGGCGACCTCGTCGAGATAGGCGCGGATGCGGTCGGCGTTGCTGCCGAGATCCCGCGTGCCCAGGCGCGAGGCGGAGCGGACGTCGATGCGCGCGCCGTCCGCCCGCGGATGGACTCGCACCGTGACGTCGTCGGCGAGGTTGAGGATCGGGCCACGGGACACCGCCTCGATCCGACCGTTACCGATGCGGCCGCCCGGGCGGATTGCCTCGACGATCTGCCAGCGTCGGTTCACCGCTGCCTTGCGGGCGAGTTCGAAGGCCTCGTCGGCGTCGAGGTCGAGGGTGAGCGGTGCGATCTGTGGATAGGCGGTGCGCTGAGCGGCGCGCGCAACCGGGCCGGGATCGGGCGGGTAGCGTCCGTCGCGGGCCGCGAAGGCCACGCGCGAGCGGGAAAAGGCAGGTGGGTTCTCGGTGTCGGTGGTCACGTCCGCGATTGCCGGGAGCCGCAGGCCGCGCAGGGCGGCGAAGGCCGGATAAGCGAGAACGAGGCTTGCCAGGAACAGGCCAGCCAGGGCCGCGCCAAGGCCGTGCGCGCCCTCGCGCCAGACCCGGACGAAGGCGACGATGGCGAAAAACACCGCGACCGCCGCCAGAACGAGACCAGCGCCGAGTGTCGCCAGGGCCGGGCCGGCTTCGGCGCGCGGGTCGCGCACCAGGATCAGGGCGACGAGGCTGACGAGCAGGGCCAGGACCGCGATAGTCCGCGAGACCGGGCCGGCGCGGGTGACGGGATCTTCATAGGGCAGACGACGCATGCTGTGACGAGATTCGCTGTCCGGAAGATCTGCGGGGCCGTGGGCCTGGAGCTTTACCGGTCCGCGCTCCGCGGCGCCACCCGGGCCATGCATCGCGATGCTTTCGGCAGCGGTGCCCCGTCTGCTATAGCCGCGCGACGATGCCCGTAACCCCGCCCTCCCCGACACCTGCCGAGGCCGCCGATCCGCTGCGGGTCTGGTTCCGCTTCATCCGCCTCAACCGCCGCGTCACAGCGGCGATGGCGGGGGAATTGCGCGGGCTGGGATTGTCCATCCCGCAGTTCGATGCGCTCTCGACCCTGACCGAGCGGGAGGGCATGACCCAGCAGGACCTGGCGGCACGCCTCTACGTCACCAAGGGCAACGTCTCAGGGCTGATCGATCGCCTCGTCGAGGCCGGACTCGTGGAGCGTCGGCCGATCCCGGGAGATCGCCGCTCCCACGCTCTGTACCTCACACCCGCCGGAACCGACCTCGCGACCCGTGGGATCGTGGCGCAGAAGGCCTACGTCGCCCGCACCCTGGGACAGTTGCCAGCCAAGGACATCGCGGATTTCGAGCGCCTCGTCCTGAAGTGGCGCGACCTGGCGCGTGATCTATCGCATGAGCAGCCCGTCACCGGCGAAGCGGGTTAGAGGCTCAGCAGGACGAGCAAATCCTCGGCCGAATGCAGGACATGGTCGGCCAGCGGCGCCAGCTCGTCGTAAGCTGCAGCACCAAGAGGGCCGCTCAGCACCGCGATCGACATCGCACCGGCGGCGCGGGCGGCGACGAGATCGTAGGGTGAATCGCCCACCATGGCGATCCGGTTCGCCGATACCGCGAGATGGTCGGCGAAGGCCGTGACCATGCCGGGCTTGGGCTTCGACCCGTACCCGGAATCATAACCCGCCACGAAGGCGCAATGAGGCATGAGGCCGAGGGCCTCGCATTGCGCCCGGGCCGAGGCCTCGGCGTCGTTGGTGGCGATGCCCAGGGCGTAGCCGCCGGCGACGAGGCGTGCGGCAAGATCGGCCGGTGCTCCGATCGGCGTCAGCGCAGCGAGGCCCGCCGCGCGGAACAGCGCATCCATCTCGGCATAGAGTGCCGGGCCGGCGGGACGGTCCAGCACCTCGGCCCAGAGCGGTCCGTAGCCCGCCGAGGAGCCGGCGATGAGCGGCGAAGTCGGTGCGAAGCGCCGCCCGGCTTCGTCGTAGTGGCTGACCCGCATCAGGGCCTCCAGGCGCGCCCGGTCGCCGCCCGAGAGGTCGGACATCACCGAGTAGGCGGCGGGTCCCCAGGTCCGGTCGAAATCGACGAGGGTCCCGTCCTTGTCGAACAGGATACCGCGGATCATGCGTCCCACAGGCTCAGGCCGCATCGCGGACCTTCTCGACCTCAATGACGACGCCCTGCGGCGTCATGCGCTCGCGGGCCACCATGCGGTCGCCGGGCTCGAAGACGCCGAGGGCCACGTCGCGGTCCGGAAGAACCACGGTGGTGGTCTTGTTGAGGTGGACGAGGACGTGGCGCTTCTGGGCCAGGGACGCTGTCGCCCAGCGCTTCAGCTGGCCATAATACGGCTCGCGGTGCCAGGCGTTCGGCTGGCCCGGATCGACCTGCACGTTCATGTGCCGTGAGACCGGATCGAGGCTCAGCACCATCTTGGCGCGTTCGGGCTTCCATTCCGAGCCCAGCCAGGTTTCCGTCATCCAGAGGCAATGAAAGGCGCGGCAATGGTCGGGCCGGGTCGCGTGGATGGCGCAGCCCCGGCCCTGCTTAGTATGCCGGCACCATTGACCGGCGACGGACTCGACAGCGGGGACGTCGTAGACCTTGCAGCAGAGCGTACAGGTTCCGCAGGCGCGGCCCGGGGCCGGATCGGTCACGATGGTTGCAGGGTCGAGCATGGCATCGGATCCGGTTGCGACGTCGCGCGGGTTTATACCGGATGCGCCTCTCGTTACAGTCGTGCACCCATGTCGGCCATCGGCCAACCGTCAGGCAAAAATATGCTCTCGAACCTCGCGACCCGCGACGTCGAAACCCTGATCCATCCTTACACCAACCTGGAGACGTTCCGCGAGACGGGCCCCCTGGTGATCGAACGCGGACATGGGGTCTGGGTCTACGACAGCGATGGCCGGCCTTATCTCGAAGGCATGGCGGGGCTGTGGTGCACGGCGCTCGGCTATTCCAACGAGGAGTTGGTGGAGGCGGCCAGCGAGCAGATGGCGCGCCTGCCCTTCACCCATCTGTTCTCGGGACGCAGCCACGATCCGGCGATCGAGCTCGCCGAGACCTTGAAGGAACTGATGCCGGTTCCGACTTCGAAGATCTTCTTCACCTCGTCGGGCTCGGAAGCCAACGACACACAGGTCAAGTTGACATGGTACATGAACAACGCGCTCGGTCGGCCGCGTAAGAAGAAGATCCTCTCGCACATCAAGGGCTACCACGGCGTCACGGTGGCGACGGCCTCGATGACGGGCCTGCCCGCCAATCATGCCGATTGGGACCTGCCCCTGCCGGGCTTCCTGCACGTGGGCTGCCCGCACCATTACCGCTTTGGGCACGAGGGCGAGAGCGAGGACGCTTTCACGACGCGACTCGCTGCAGAACTGGAAGCCGTGATCCTGCGTGAGGACCCCGAGACCGTGGCGGCCTTCGTTGCGGAGCCGGTGCTCGGCGCCGGCGGCGCCATCCTGCCGCCCAGGGGCTACTACGCCAAGATCCAGGCGGTGCTCGATCGCCACGACGTGCGCTTCATCGCCGACGAGGTGATCTGCGGCTTCGGCCGGCTGGGCACCTGGTTCGGCTCGGAGGCGATGGGCATGCGTCCCGACAGTCTGTCCTTCGCCAAGGCGCTCACCTCCGGCTACCTGCCGCTGGGCGGCGTCTCGGTCGACGAGCCGCTCTATCGCCTGATGGTGCAGCAGAGCGCCAAGCTCGGCACATTCGGCCACGGCACCACCTATTCCGGTCACCCCGTCGCCTGCGCCGTCGCCCTCAAGACCATCGCGATCTACAAGCGCGACCGCATCGTCGAGGGCGTCGCCGAGAAGGCGCCTCATTTCCAGGCGCGCCTTTCGGCGCTCGGTGACCACCCGCTCGTCGGCGAGGCGCGCGGCATCGGCCTCATCGGCGGCATTGAACTCGTGGCGGACAAGGCGTCCCGGCGCCAGTATGAGCCGAAGGCGGGGGTGGCGGCGCGAGTCGTCTCCTTCGCGCAGTCCGAGGGACTGATCGTGCGTTTCCTCGCCGGAGACCGTGTCGCGGTCTGCCCGCCGCTGGTGATCGCGCCGTCGGAGATCGATACCCTGTTCGACCGGCTGACTCGGGCTCTCGACCGGACCCTGGCCTGGCTCGCTGAGCAGAAGCTTGAGGTGGCTCCCCTCCGACATTCCGAAAGATAAAGCGTGTCCGACGATGGCGCTCTTCGCGATGCATCATGTCTTTTGCACTGCAATCACGACACTGCTTAAGTGTTGAGAAGGCAGATCGTGGCTCGAATTTATATCGCGGTCGAGGGATCGTGAAGGTTTTAAGCATTCGTTCAGGTTGGCTGCGGCTTTATGATCCGAGTGTCGCTTGAGAAACGTCCGGGTTCTGCCATGGGGCGCCCGTGAGACGTGGATGGCTGAAAATCAGGTACTTGGAACTGATGAGGCCGATCGAGCACAACAGGGCAACCATCACATGTACCCGCGCCAACAGTCTTCAAGCATTACTCAACGGTCCGGCCGATCCACGATCATTGTCGATCATCAGCCCGAGACGTTCAGGCCCGTTGCGCTTCCGGCCCTGGCGGCAGCCGTGCAGGCCGTTGCTGCCACCCCGAAATCGGCAAGGACAAGGCTGCTGAGCAGTGCGATTTCCGCCCGCTTCGAGCACGAGGACACGCCGCTCTCCTGAGACATCGGGATCGTCCGTACCCGGAGGCGGCTTTCCAGAGGCTCGGTATCCCTTCCTCAACGTCTCAGACTTATCGTCCGCAGAAGCACGGCACGCTCCTCGATTTCGTCATCATTGCCGGTGAGAGGACGGTGCCGCGCGCTTTGCGCGACCGAGGAGCCTGCCGATGTTGATCCTGCCGAGCCGCCGGCAGTTCCTGACCGGGCTCGGGGCGAGCGCGGGCGTCGTCGGGGCTACGGGCGTCTACGCCTTCGGTATCGAGCCGCTCTACCGCCTCGTCGTCACGCCCTACGCACCGGTTCTGCCGAACTGGACGCCAGGACTGAGCCTGCGCGTCGCCGTGCTGGCGGATTTCCATGTCGGCGAGCCGTTCATGCCCCTCGACCGGATCGCCGAGATCGTCGATACCACGAACGCGCTCAAGCCCGATCTCATCCTGATGCTGGGCGACTATCCGGCCGGCCCGAGCGTCACCTATCGGAAAATTCCGCTGACGGACTTCGCCCGGGTGGTCTCGGCGCTGCGGGCTCCGCTCGGCGTCCACGCGATCCTCGGCAACCACGACTGGTGGGACGACAAACAGGCTCAGGCGCGCCTCGACGGGCCCGTCGCGGCGCAACGTGCGCTCGAGAACGTCGGCATTCCCGTCATGGAGAATGATGCCCTACGCCTGGAGAAGGACGGCAAACCGTTCTGGATCGCCGGTGTCGGCGACCAGATCCCGTTCATCATACAGGACGTCGATCAGGGTCGCGACGATCTGCCGGGCGCGCTCGCGAAGGTCACCGATTCCGCGCCGGTGCTCCTGATGATCCACGAGCCCGACCTGTTCGTCGACGTGCCGGACCGGGTGTCCCTGACGCTCGCCGGCCATACCCACGGGGGGCAGGTGCGCCTTTTCGGCTACTCACCCGCCATCCCCTCCGTCCACGGCAATGATTTCGCTTACGGCCACGTCGTCCGCAAGGGGCGGCACATGATCGTCTCGGGCGGTTTCGGCGTCAGTCGCATCCCCGTGCGCCTGGGTGTGCCCCCCGAAATCGTGCTCTTGAACCTCGGAGCGCCGTCCGATCCGGTCGGCAAGACCGTCCAGGGGGCGCGGCTCATCCACGGCTGAACCGTGACGCCCGAACCCGGCACCGGGGGCGGGATCGTCCCGCTCCGGCGCCGGCGACGCCTATTTCTTGCCGGCCTTCGGCGCGGCGACCACCGTGCCCTTGGTCGAAGGCGCCGCCGCAATCGTCTTCGTCACGGGTTTCTTGGGCTTCTTCGCCTCGCGACTTCCACGCTTCTGTTCAGCCGCCATGACATGTCTCCTCCCGGTGTGGGTGAAGGATCATGGCACTCTTCCGCGAATAGGCCATCGGAATGTTTTGCGAGCCTTGCCCGCCCGACACGGCGCCGGGCTGGCTGCCACCCTCAGAGCGGGATGTTGTCGTGCTTCTTCCAGGGCTGTTCCATCTCCTTGGTGCGCAGCATGCTGAGCGCCCGGGCGACGCGCTTGCGCGTGGAGTGGGGCATGATCACCTCGTCGATGTAGCCGCGCTCGGCGGCCACGAAGGGCGAGAGGAAGCGATCCTCGTATTCGCTGGTGCGCTCGGCGATCTTCCCTGCATCGCCGATCTCGCTGCGGAAGATGATCTCCACCGCGCCCTTGGCGCCCATCACGGCGATCTGCGCCGTCGGCCAGGCGTAGTTCAGGTCGGCACCCACGTGCTTGGAGGCCATCACGTCGTAGGCTCCCCCGAAGGCCTTGCGGGTGATGATGGTGACGAGCGGTACTGTCGCCTGGGAATAGGCGAAGAGCAGCTTGGCGCCGTGCTTGATCAGGCCGCCGTATTCCTGCGCAGTGCCCGGCAGGAAGCCCGGCACATCCACGAAGGTGACGATCGGGATCGAGAACGCGTCGCAGAAGCGCACGAAGCGGGCCGCCTTGCGGGACGCATCGGAGTCGAGCACACCGGCCAGAACCATCGGCTGGTTGGCGACGAACCCGACCGTGCGGCCCTCGATGCGGCCGAAGCCGGTCATGATGTTGCGGGCATAGGTCGCCTGGATCTCGAAGAAGTCACCCTCGTCGGTCACGCGCCGGATCAGTTCGCCCATGTCGTAGGGCTTGTTCGGATTGTCCGGAATCAGCGTGTCGAGGCTGATGTCGAGGCGCAGGGGATCATCGAAGCTCTCGATCTCCGGCACGCCATCGGTGTTGTTGGCGGGAAGGAAGTCCACGAGGCGGCGGATCTGCAGGAGCGCTTCGACGTCGTTCTCGAAGGAACCGTCGGCGATGGAGGACTTAGTTGTGTGGACCTTGGCGCCGCCGAGTTCCTCCGCCGTCACGACCTCGTTGGTCACGGTCTTCACCACGTCGGGGCCGGTCACGAACATGTAGCTCGTGTCGCGCACCATGAAGATGAAGTCGGTCATGGCCGGCGAGTAGACGTCCCCGCCCGCACAGGGACCCATGATGACCGAGATCTGCGGGATGACGCCCGACGCAGCGACGTTGCGGCGGAACACCTCGCCATAACCGCCGAGCGCCGCGACTCCCTCCTGGATCCGGGCGCCGCCGGCATCGAAGATGCCGATGATCGGGGCGCGCATCTTCAGCGCCATGTCCTGGACCTTGACGATCTTGGCGGCGTGCGCCTCCGACAGGGAACCGCCGAACACCGTGAAGTCCTTCGAGAACAGGAAGACGGTGCGGCCGTTGATCGTGCCCCAACCCGTGACCACGCCGTCGCCCGGAATCTTCTGCTTCTCCATCCCGAAATCGGTGGAGCGATGCTGGACGAACATGTCGAACTCCTCGAACGACCCGTGGTCGAGGAGGAGCTCGATGCGCTCGCGGGCCGTCAGCTTGCCGCGCTTGTGCTGGGCCACGACGCGGTTCTCGCCGCCGCCGAGGCGGGCCTGGGCGCGCCGCTCTTCCAGCTTCTCGAGAATGTCCTTCATGCACGCATCGCCCTGGTTGGAGTGTTGACGCCGCGCCCCAGCCGAACCTTGGCGGTCGCGATTTGAATAGGCCTTAGCATGCGGCGCTTTCCGCGAAAATGGATTTAACGACTGAGGCGTGCGAGTTGCGCGGCCGCCTCGAATTCCGCCTGCCGCGCGGCGTGGCGAGATTCGGCCTCCGCGTCGCGGCCCCAGACGCTCGCTTGGTAGGTGTCGTCCACATGGGCCGCCGCCCAGGCCTCGGCCGGACCCGCGTGGTCGCGCAGCACGGCAAGGGCCAGGACGAGCGATCCCGTCAGCGTCGTCAGCGTATGGAGAGCGGCCAGCCGGAACGGTCCCTCGGTCTCCTCGATCGCCCGGCGCAGGGCCGCCACGGTGACGTCCGGCTGAGTGACGTGCATCACGCCCTCTCCCAGAATGAAACGGGCGCCGAGTTCCGCGTGCGCCCAGTCGAGCATCGGATCCCAGGCCTCGGCCTGGGCGCGCACGAGGCGCTCAGGGTCGCCGGCCCGATAGGCCAAGAGGTCGGTGCCCGCATAGGCCGAGAGGTCGTCCACCACCGCGCTTCGGCGTTGCGCGACCCCGTCGATGGCGGTGTTGGCGAGCCGGGTCAGCGGCATGGTGGCCGGATCGATGACTTCGACCTGCACGGCCCATTCGGCGGCCACGGCCTCAGCCAATGCGCGGGTTGGAAGGACGAGCGCGTTGCGGGCCGGCGTATTCGCCGGACGTGCGTCCAGAGTCAGCCGGAAACCGTCGTCGTGTTCAGCGAGGCCGGCCTCGCCGTAGAAGCGCTTCGGCAGGCTGGGCCTTCCAGTGCCCCGCGCCGCGCGGGTCGGATCAGGCTGAGAAGGGCTCTCGGGTTCGCCGAGCCAGTCGGGTTGAGATTCGTCGCTCATGTTCCTGCAGATAGGGCATCGGAGCACGGGCTGCGAGACGCCCTGCGGACCTTCCAGGCGCTCAGGCCTCGATCGCCGCCCGCGCGTGCGGATCGCCGGAGAACAGGGCGCCGAGGTCGTCCGCAGTGTCGACGACGATGGAGGCGCCGGCGGTGAACAGTGCACCGACTGGGTGGTAGCCCCAGGCCACGCCCACGGCGGCGGCGCCGGCGTTCACGGCCATCGTCATGTCGTAGGTGGTGTCGCCGATCATCACCGTGGCGTTGGGTTCTGCACCGGTCGCGGCCATGGCCTGGAACAGCATGGCGGGGTCCGGTTTCGAAGGCGCATCGTCGGCGCTCTGCGTGGTGGCGAACCAGCCTTCCCAGCCATGTGTCTCGATGAGGCGGTCGACGCCGCGCCGCGCCTTGCCGGTGGCGATGCCGAGCTGCACGTCGTCGCGGGCATGAAGCCGGGTGAGCAATTCGCCCATGCCCGGAAACAGGGGCTCTTCGTAGTTCGGGTCGAGGCGCAGGATGTTGAAGGCGCGCTTGTAGCTCTCCGAGAGCCCCTCGATCGGACCGTCGTCCCCGACGAGGCGACGAAACGCCTGTGGTAGGGACAGGCCAACCACCGAGAGCGATTCGCTGCGGCTCGGAGCCGTCAGACCATGTTCGGCGAAGGCCATGCCCTGCGCGGCTACGATGAGGTGCTGGCTGTCGACGAGGGTCCCGTCAACGTCGAAGACGATGAGCTTCAAGGAAGCGACCTCACGCTGCGGACGGTGTCCCTCACGGCTGGCGGGCGGGAGCCGATTGCGGCTGCCCGGCCCGGGGACGGTCGTAGCCGAGCTTGCACCGGACGAGGAAGCGGCGCCGGGCGCCGCCGCGCAGCCCGCGGGCATGGGACATGCGATTGCAGGCCGCGTAGGACGGTCGGCGCGACCGTCCGACCTGCGCCGCGCCGCGGCCGCCGCCCGTGCCGGAAACCTGTCCCGTTCCCGCGGCTCGCGACGGGGCTTGTGCTGGAGGCTGAGCGGAAGGTGCCGCTTGGGGCTGCCCTGTCGGCTGGGTCTGGGCCGGTGCCGGGTTCTGAGACTGACCCTGAGGCCGATTCTGCCCTGCGGGATTGCCCTGCGCCATCGCCGAAGTGCCGACGAGCGCCGGGCCGGCGCCCCAGGTCGCGAGGGCGAGGAGCGCGCAGGCAATCACGGTTGCGGGCGTCAGGATCGTGTCTCGATGCATCGTGGCGCGACGGTCCTTGGCCGGCGGCGAGGTGCCCACCGGGATGGATCGAGAGGATAAGGCATGGCGGGCGCTTGCCAAGGTGCAACCCCGACGCCCTCCCTCCTCGTCCTCCGGCGAGGTGCCGCACCTTCCGACGGGCGGGAGGGGGGCGCTCAGGCTTCGGGCGCCTCGACGATGGGGTCGTAGCGGGACGCATCGAATCCGAGCAGGTTCCAGCTCTGCGCCATATGCGGCGGAAGCGGGGCCGTGACGTCGACCGGCTGACCGGTGCGCGGGTGCGGGATCACGATCCGGCGCGCAAGCAGGTGAAGGCGGTTCTGGATGCCGCCGGGCAGCTCCCAGTTCTCGATGCTGAAGTATTTCGGATCACCCACGATGGGATGCCCGATATGGGCCGCATGGGCCCGCAGCTGGTGTGTCCGGCCGGTCACCGGCTTCAGCGACAGCCAGGACAGCTTCTGCGCCGCGTTGTCGACCATGGCATAGTAGGTCAGGGCGTGCGCGGCGCCCTCGTCGCCGTGCTTGGCCACCCGCATGCGTGCATCCGCGTCCGTGGGCTCTTCCTTGGCGAGATAAGTCGAGATCCGGCCCTGCGCCATGCGTGGTACGCCCGCGGTGAGTGCCCAATAGACCTTGCGGGCTGAGCGGGAGCGGAAGCTCTTGGCTAGCGTCGCGGCGGCCAGCCGCGTCTTGGCAACGATCAGACAGCCCGCAGTGTCCTTGTCGAGGCGGTGCACCAGGCGCGGCTTCTGCCCGTCCTTGCCCGTCAGGGCCTCGAGGAGCCCATCGACATGTCGCACGGTCCCGGAACCGCCCTGCACCGCGAGGCCGAAGGGCTTGTTGAGGATCATCATCTCGGCATCCTCGTAGAGGATGAGAGAGCGGATGAAGTCGGCGTCGGTGGCGTCCTTCGCGGCCGAGCGGGGGCGGTCGCCCTGCGCCTCGAGCTTGAGCGGCGGCACTCGCACGCTCATGCCTGGCTCCAACCGATCGTTGGGCTTGGCGCGTTTGCCGTCGACCCGGAGTTCGCCCTTGCGCACGATGCTCTGGACGCGGGTGAAGGGAAGCTGGGGGAAGCGCGTGGTCAGGAAGCGGTCGATGCGCATTCCGGCTTCGTCCTCCTCCACCGTGAGGGTCTGGACGCCGGATGCGAGGGTGGCGGAGGCGGCCGCGCGTTGCTCGCGCCGGGTCGGTCCCTCCGGCACCGGTGTGGTTTCGCGCGCTGCGGCGCCCGAGCGCCGCGCCTGCATCGCACCGGCCGGCGTCGGCCGCTCGGCCCGGCCGCGCGGAGGACGGGGCGACTCCTCGAAGGTGTCCGGCGGCGCTGCCTCGCGGTCGCGGGTTTCCTGGCCGGGCCGCCAGGGCGCATGCTTGGCCGCGGCATCGCCGCGGACCTGGGCCGCGCGTTGAGCGGCATCCAGCGCGCTGGTGCGCGGGCCCGTGCGTTCGCGTTCGGGCCGCTTGAAGGTGCTTGGCTTGCCTGGCCGGGCGGGGCGGCCGGGAGGTGCGCCTCGGCCCGTGCCGGCGCCCTTGCGCCCGGAACCGCCGCGTGAAGGTGGTCGTGTGGTCATGGCCTGCTCGTAGCATCGGCCGGCGCCGCCACAAAGCGCGCGCGGGCCGTCTTAGCCATGCGAGGCGCGGTTTTCGCGCTGCTGACCTCGCCTCAGGCCGCGCGCCGCGCCGCCTCCAGGGAAAGCCCGGTGCCGACGGAGCCGAAAGTATCGCCCTCGACGACCCGGGCGTTCGGTACGCAGGCGGTCAGGGCCGCGCGGACATGGGGCAGGCCGGTGGACCCCCCCGTGAGGAAGAGCGCGTCGATGCGGTTCGCTGTCAGGCCGGCCTGGGATAGGCACCGGGCGATCCGCTCGGCGATGCGACGGGCGAGTTCGTCCGTGTGGCCGACGAGGCCCGGCCGGTCGATCTCGGCCCCGAGACCCGCTTCGACCCAGTCCAAGCCGACCCGCCCCTGCCCCGCTTCCGAAACTGCGATCTTGGCACCCTCGACCTCCATCGCCAGCGAGTGACCGCGCTCGGCCTCCACGACGGTGTGGAGCCGGGCCAGGAGGTCGGGACGCTGCGCGTCGCGGCGGACCTCCTCGATCTCGCGCAGGGTCTTGGCATTGTAGAGGCGGTTGATGCTCGACCAAGTGGCGAGATCGTGGAAGTAGCCCGAGGGCACGTCGATGTCGCCGCGATTCATCGCGCTGCCGAGGCCGAGCAGCGGCATCACCGTGCCCAGGCTGAGGCGGCGGTCGAAGTCAGTCCCTCCGATCCGCACGCCGTCATTGGCCAGGATGTCGCCGCTGCGGTCAGGCCGCGCATGCCGCTCCGGCGAAAGTCGCACGATGGAGAAGTCCGAAGTGCCGCCGCCGATATCCGCGATCAGCGCGATCTCCTCCGATCGGACTTGCTGCTCGTAGTCGAGCGCCGCGGCGATCGGTTCGAACTGGAACGAGACGTGGCGGAAGCCGATCGCGGTGGCGATCGCACGTAGGGCGTCCTCGGCGCGGACATCACCCTCCGGGTCGCCATCGACGAAATGGACCGGGCGGCCATGCACGACGGTGTCGAGGGTATGGCCGATCGTGCTCTCCGCCCGCGCCTTCACGGCGGCGAGGTAGCGCCCGATCACGTCGCGGAACTTGATGCGCTCGCGGCCGACGGGGGTCGTCTCCTCCAGCAGGGAGGAGCCAAGCACCGACTTCAGGCTCCGCATCAGCCGGCCCGGCGTTCCCTCGAGGTACTCGATCATGGCTGCGCGACCGACGACGGGTGCCTGCCCGGGTGGGAAGAAGATCGCGCTGGGGATCGTGACGTGGCGTCCCTCCAGCGGCACGAGGTGCGGACGCTGATCGGTGACGAGGCCGAGGGTGGTGTTGGATGTGCCGAAATCGAGGCCGCAGGCCGCCATGGAAGTCTCCGGACACGGGTCCGCTGGGTGACGGGCCGCCGACCTACAGCCTGCGCCGCGCCGGGTCCACCTGTCTCAGCGCTCGAAATCGCCCGCTCGGCTCGCTTTCAGCGCAGGGCTGCTTCCGCTCAAACGCCGGTTGAGCCGTACGATCGCCTCGCGCTGCAGTTCACTGACAGGGGAGTGAGCGCCGGCCACCTCAGAGAGCATCTGGATGAATTGCTGGCGTTCAGCCCCGCAGGATCGGGCGGAGGGTGAATACGGCCTAGGTCCCTGGAACACTGACCGAGGACCGTATCAGCCGCGCGGATCAGATTTCTTCGAGATACCGACGACGGAGGTGGTGCAGGAAATCCTCGGCTCCGAGGGGTTTGCCTGTCGCCGCGACGAGGAGGTCGCCGGTCTCCAGCAGGCTGGCGCGCGCGTGGACGGTATCGTGCAACCATCGGCGCAAGCCCGAGAAATCCCCCGCCGCGAGGCCGGCCGGGATACCCGGCACCTCGGCGCGGGCGGCGCGGAAAAGCTGCGCAGCCGCCATCGCGCCGAGGGTATAGGTCGGGAAGTACCCGAAGCTTCCGCTCGGCCAATGAATATCCTGCAGGCAGCCCTGCCGGTCGTCCGGGACGGTGAGACCGAGGAGATCGCGCAGGCCGTCGTAAAAGGCGCCGGGCAGGTCGGACACCGCGAGGTCGCCCGCGATCATCGCCCTCTCCAACTCGTAGCGTAGCAGGATGTGGGCTGGATAGGTCACCTCGTCGGCATCGACCCGGATGAACCCCGGAACGACTCGCGTGTAGCGGCGGTGCAGATTCTCGGCGCTCCAAGCGGGCCCCTCCCCGCCGAAGGCCTCGGCCAGGATCGGTGCGAGATAAGTGCAGAACTCGGCCGAACGGCAGGCCTGCATCTCCACCAGCAGCGACTGACTCTCGTGCAGGGTCATCCCCCGTGCCGTTCCTACCGGCTGGTGACGCCATGCGGCGGGCAGGCCCTGCTCGTAGAGGGCATGGCCGGTCTCGTGCAACACGCCCATCAGGGCGCCGGTGGCATCGGCGACGTCGTAGCGGGTGGTGATCCGCACGTCGTCCGTGGCACCGCCGCAGAACGGATGCAGGCTTACGTCGAGGCGGCCCCGCTCGAAATCGAAGCCGATGGCGCGCATCAGCCGTTCGCCCACCACCTTTTGCGTCTCCACCGGGAAGGGACCGGGCAACGGGAGCGGTGCCGGCTTGCGAGCCTGGCAGGCCCGGACCGTCTCGATTAGACTCGGCAACGTGGCCCGCAGGTCCGCGAATAGCGGGTCGATCGCCGCGCGGCGCATGCCGGGATCGTAGCCGTCGAGGAGGGCGTCATAGGAATCGAGGCCGAGGGCGGCGCCCTTCGCTGCGCCGACCTCCCGCTGCAGGCGCAGGGTCTCCGCCAGGGCCGGGGCCAGCATCGCGAAGTCGGCCTGCGCCCGGGCTTCGCGCCAGATCATCCCGGATCGCGACGAGGCCTTGGAACTGGCCGCCACGAGATCGGCTGGCACCGCCGAGGCGTGGAGATAGGCCCGGCGCATCTCGCGCAGGTTTGCAAGTTCCCATTCGCCGAGGCTCGGAGCCGCGTCGAGGGCGCGTGCGAGCAGGTCGCCGGTCTCCGCCGCCGTCAGGATTTCGTGTCCGATCACGGCGAGTTGCGCGAGTTGCTCCGCCCGCATGGAGGCCGCACCGCCGGGCATCAGCGTCTGTCGGTCCCAGTGAAGGAGACCAGCGGCGTCACCGAGTGCGCCGAGACGCGCGAACCGGGCGGAGAGGAGCGGATAGGCCTGCATGAGCGTGTGGGGGCGTCCTGTTCATGGCCTTCGCCCGGCACCCACCGGCCGGCGATGGAAGGCCGTTTCGAAGCCTTACGCACCGGGAGCAGTGCGATGCCACCGGACGTATCACGGCGAATCCACCATGTCGGGGACCTGGGTGCAAGGTCCGCACGGGCGGACCGGATCCCTGGTCCGTGCGTCGCGTGGCTCGGACGTGCGAAGGTCCCGTCATGCCGGTTTCGCGGGCGGTCAAAACAGATCGGCCTGCGCAGGTAAGCAGTTAACGCAGCCTTAGCGGATTGGCGCTACTTTGATCCGCATGGATCAGCCGTCCCTCCCATTCAGCCACGACCAAACCGTCTTCGATTTCAGCGGCCTCCCGTCGTCGCGGATCGCTCAGGTGGTCGCGGTCCCCGAGACCGTAACGGTGGCGGATGCCGCACCGGACGATTTGGAACTGCGGCCCCTCCTACGGAAGCTGTTTCCTTGGATCTCCGCGCAGGTTGCGGCCGCCATCGGGCTCGGCACGTGCCTCGCGCAGGCGATGCCGCCGGTGGCTGCCGTCCCAGTCTCAGCCGACGGCATGAACTTCGCCCTGCGCCTCAGCGACGCCTCGGAGGTAATGGGACCGGTGCCGAGCGCCATCCGGGACGGTTTCCATCTCCGAACCGTCTCGGACGACTGACAGGTTCCGTTTCCTTCACGGATGGTAAGGCCTTCAGTCACCTCCATCAGATGACGTGCTCTATCGGCCTGGGAGGCTCCGTGCAGGCCCCGCATCCGAGGCGAGGGACCGGTTGCCGCGACGCCTGCATGGTCCTGTCCGGCGCTGAGCCTAGTGCAGGTCGTAATGGAACGCGAAGTTCGACGCCGTCAGGCTCTCGGCGACCACGCCCTTCAGAAGGATGTGATCGGCGGGGCTGAACGTGATCAGGGTGTCGGGTCCTGTGGCCTGCATCAGTCCCTTCAACTGGGCGAAGTCTGGAGCCAAAGTGGCGTTGAGATCGATCACATCGTGACCGGCACCAGACCCTGCATCGAAGCCGGTGACTGCGCTGCTTCCGAACGCCTTGTCGAAGACCAGCGTGTCGCTCAGTCCCTTTAGGGAGATCGACTCCGCAGTCCCATCGACCTTGAAGGCGATATTCGACCCGTAGATCGTCACCGCATGTGAACCATCGGATTTCGTGGCGTCGAGGTAGAGGGCTTTTGCATCGGTGCCGTAGCTCGCATGGGAAGCGACGTAATCCTTGCCGGTGACGCCACTGGTGTAAACGTCGTAGGATTTGTCGGAGTGCTGGACGGTCTTGTTGGTGAGCGTCCCGGCCGCATCGTAGGTCTCGGTGGTGGTGTCGAGTCCGACGACCTTCTTCATCATCAGGCTGCCGTCGGCACGGAACTGCTCCATCAGCACGGCCTTGCCGGCGCTGTCATAGCTCGCGTGGGAAGAGGCGTAGTCCTTGCCCGTGATGCCGCCGAGATAGACGTCGTAG